>NZ_JAUF01000020.1:0-61644 GCF_000585455.1 Microbacterium sp. MRS-1 | reverse complement strand
TGTCGCGTCACCGTTCAAGACTCACCCACCGAGGAGCGGAACCTCTTGATCAACACGCCCTAGCACCGATCTTTCGGGAGGTTCGTGATGGGTGTCTGCGACATTCCTGTCATCTCCGCCGTCTGTGACACCGCAGGCGAAGCCGCCGCCAGCCTGATCTCCGCCCCGTTCGACTGGCTCGCGCAGGCGATGGGCGCGGCGGCCGGCTGGCTGTTCGAGGCCGTGTGGACGGTGTTCGACACCACGACGCTCGTCGATGTCCAGTCACCCGAGTACGTCTCGGTCTACAACCTGCTGTTCGGCATCGCCGTGTTCGTGATGCTGTTGTTCTTCTGTCTGCAGCTGATCACCGGGCTGGTCAAACGCGACCCGACCGCGCTCAGCAGGGCGGCGTTGGGCCTGGCGAAAAGCGTGCTCGGCAGCTTCGTAGTCATCACGCTCACGGCTCTGATGCTGGAGATCGTCGACCAGCTCAGCCTCGGCATCATTCAAGCCGCGGGCGAGACGACCGAATCCATGGGTGACAAGATCACGGTGCTCGCCGCGGCACTCGTTGGGATCAACATCGCCTCGCCCGGAGTCGGCGCGATCATCACGATCTTCTTCGCCAGCCTCGCCATCACCGCCGCCGCGATCGTCTGGCTGTCCCTGCTGGTCCGTAAGGCGCTGCTGCTGGTGGCGATCGTCCTCGCCCCGCTCGCGTTCTCCGGGGCGTCCTGGGACGCATCGCGGGGATGGATCGGCAAGTGGGCGATGTTCGTCATCGCCCTGATCGCCTCGAAGCTCGTGCTGGTCGTGATGTTCCTGGTCGCGATCACGCAGATCTCTGCCCCGATCGACGCGGACCTCGCCTCGATCAGCGACCCGATCGCCGGGATCGTGCTCATGGCGATGGCCGCTTTCGCCCCGTATCTGACCTACAAGTTCCTGGCATTCGCGGGCTTGGACTTCTACCACGCGATCGGCTCCGAACAGGACGCGAAGCAGGCTCTCAACCGTCCGGTGCCCTCACCGTCCAAGCCGCAGGGCGCGGAACCGAAGAAGGTACTCGACGGCGCAGCAGACACCAAGACCGGAAGCGGCAGCGGAAGCGGAGGTGGCGGAGGTGGCGGAGGTGGCGGAGGTGGCGGGTCAACGCCTCCACCTCCACCGCCTCCGAACACGGGCGCGGCCGGAGCGACGGCGGGCGGTGGCGGCGGAGCCGCGGCGGCCGGAGGTGGGGCGAGCGCGAGCACCGGCGGCGCGGGTGCCGGCGCGGCCGGTGCTGGAGCTGCCGTTGCGGGACCCGCTGCTGCCGTGGTGATCGCCGCGCAGGTCGCCAAGGGTGCGGCCGAGGCCGGGCCGAAGGCCGGCGCCGCCCTCGCAGGGCAGGCCGATACCGCCGCCGACGGTGCCCAGCAGCCCGGGAACCAGGCGTCAACGACCCCGCCGCCCTCGTCCTCGTCGACGCCACCCGCACCGCGGGCGACCCCACCGCAGGTCGCCCCACCGCAGAGCGCAGGCTCGGGCTCATCGCCTCAGCCGACTCCGCCACCGCCGCGGCAGAGCCCGCCGCCTGCGCCGAAACCGACCGGGAAGGAGTGAGCTGCCGTGGCTGCCTCGAAGAACGAGACCGTGAGCGAGCTGGTGCCGGTGAAGTTCTCCCGGCTGGCGCGCCGTGGAGTGCTGCTGGGTCTCTCGCTGTCCCAGCTGATCACCCTCGCCATCGGCGTCCTCGCCATCGTCGGGGCCCTCTACGCCGGCGGCGGTCAGCTACTGGCATACACCGCGCCGGTCTGGGTGCTCTCGGCGGTGCTGACGTGGGTGCCGATCGCGGGCCGTCCGGTCGTGGAGTGGCTCCCGGTCGGCTGCTGGTGGCTGTGGCGCACGACCATCGGCCAGCTGATCTACCGGCGCCGGGTCGTCAAGCCGCGTCCGGCGGGAACCCTCGCCCTGCCCGGCGACATGGCACGGTTGCGGGAGTACGAGGACCCCGAGACCGGGGCCGGGATGATCCACGACCCCCACGCGGGCACGCTGACCGCGGTGTGCGAGGTGACGCATCCCGCGTTCGTGCTCCTCGACCCCGGCGAACAGGAACGCCGGGTGTCCTCCTGGGGGCGTGTGCTCGCGACGGTGTGCCGTTCCGGTCGCGTGGCGACGCTGCAGGTGCTGGAGCGCACCCTGCCGGACTCCGGGACGGGACTCGCCGAGTGGTGGGCCTCGCACGGTGCCGACGATGGTTCGTGGGCGTCCACGACCTATCGGGAGCTGATCGACCGGGCGGGGCCTGCCGGGGAACGGCACGCCAGTACGATCTCCCTCGCCCTGGACATGGGGGCAGCGGCCCGGCAGATCCGCACCGCCGGCGGCGGGATGCGGGGCGCGGCGGCGGTGCTGCGGCAGGAGATGGCGACGCTCACCGCAGCGCTACGGGCCGCAGACCTTACCCCGTCGGGGTGGCTGGGCACGGGGCAGATCGCGGTGATTCTGCGTTCAGCCTACGACCCGGCGATCGCGGCCACGTTGGAGCGGCACGGGCAGCTTGGGCAGGACCTCGCCACTGCCGGGCCGGTGGCGGTGAACGAGTCCTGGTCGCGGCTGCGCACCGACTCCGCGCACCACGCGGTGCTGTGGGTGTCGGAGTGGCCGCGGTCGATGGTGTATCCCGGGTTCCTCTCGCCGGTGCTGCTGTCCACCGGCATCCAACGCGCGTTCTCCCTGCTGTGCACGCCGTTGCGGTCGGATCAGGCCGCCCGTGACATCCGCAAGAAGAAGGTCGAGCACATCTCCGACATGGCCCAGCGGCAACGGATAGGGCAGATCGAGGACGCCGCCCAGACCGCCGAGTACCAGGACGTGCTCCAGCAGGAAGCCGACCTCACCGCCGGGCACGGCGTGCTGCGCTACACGGGCCTCATCGCCGTGTCCGCGCCTACCGTCGATGAGCTCGATGCCGCTGTCGCCGCGATCGAGCAGGCGGCGATCCAAGCGTCCTGCGAGACCCGCCTGCTGGTCGGGCAGCAGGCGGCGGCGTTCACCGCCGCAGCGCTCCCACTGTGCCGCCGCATCTGACCCGGGGAGCCCGAGCGCACCTGAGAGACAGCCCCGCGGTGGCGGGGCTGTCTCTCATCCGCGCCCGAGGAGGCCCTCTGATGCCGACGTTCGATGATCCGCTGACCGATTCAGCCGAAGCGTCTGCCGCGCTGCGCGGCCTGGCGCACGCCACCCGCACCTTCACGAACCCGGCCGACACTTATCGGGTTCTCGGCGACGTGCTCGGCGGAATCCGCTCTCTCCGCCAGGTGGTGGATCAGGTCGCGAGGGCGCACCTCATCCATCGGGCTCGGGCGCACGACGATGACGGTAGTCAGACGGTCGGCGCGTCCGCAGCGCTCGCTGCGGCCGATGATCTGCTGCAGTCCGCGACCGCACTGGATGGTGTGGAGCAGCGCCTGGATGCCGCGCTGGGCCACTCCGGGCGCATCGCCTGGCACCCCGGGGGCCCTGCGGGCGGCTTGGCCGTGAGCCCGCCGCCAGCCGCTCCACCGCCGCCCCGGTGGGTCAGCGTGATCTTCCTGCAGGGCGACGAAGCCGACACGGTGCTCGAGCTGATCGACCGGAACGGCCCGGACGCGGGCATCGAGCACCTCTCGCAGTGGGACTACGGCGAGGAGACAACCGGAGCGGCGCTGGAGAACGGGTATGTCTACGACAAACCGCCCTCGGGCCCGGCCGACAAGGTGGCGACTGCCGGAGAATACACGCTCACCTACAACGCGCCGCTCGGGCATGTGGGTCTGCTTCGCGCCTACCACGCGCCACCTGATCCCGCCCTCAGCGCGCGCACCGTCACTGTGGGAGGCCCCGCGAGCATCAGTGACGCCGGGGCCGCTGTCGGCAGCGCGGGGGGTGCGGTGGGAGCTGCGGTGGGGATCAGCGGGGGTGCTGCCCTCGGCGGGGCTGCGGCTCGCGCGGCGCTGCGACAGGGCGCGGCAAGAGCACAGCGACACGACTGGTTCTCCGCCCGCCCCGTGTCTTCGACACCGCCCGGGACGGGGCGTTCCTTGTGAGCGCGCGACAGGAGCCGGAGCGGCTGCATACCGCGGTGCTCGTGTCTCCGGCTACGGAGCGGCGACGCCTGCGGAAGCAACGCCGCCAGGCCGCCGCGCGCCTGGAGGCCGAACGCCGCACCGCCGAGCGCGAGAGCGCCCAGGCAAGAGCCGACGCCGCGCGCCGCGAACAACAGGCCACCACCCTGCTGCCTGCCGCAGGAGAGACCGGAACTGGCGCACTGCGCACCCCGGGCCGGTTCCGCCTGCCCCGCCACCAGGACACCAGTGCGACGCTGGCGGGAGCGTATCCGTTCGTCGCGGAAGGGGGGCTCGGCGCGGACGGCGTGTTCGTCGGCCAAGACCTCTACTCCGGCGGGAGCTTCGTCTACGACCCGTGGGTGCTGTACGCGCGGGGGCTGATCACCGCTCCGAACATCGTGCTGGCCGGGATCGTCGGCTCCGGGAAGTCGTCGCTGGCGAAGTCGCTCTACACGCGCAGCCTGCCGTTCGGGCGGCGTGTGTATGTGCCGGGCGATCCCAAAGGCGAGCACACGGCCGTGGCCGAAGCCGTCGGCGGACGGGCGGTCGTGCTCGGCCACGGGCTGTCGACGCGCCTCAACCCGCTTGATGAGGGTCACCGGCCCAGCGGGCTCTCGGATGAGCAATGGGCGTCGACCGTCGCGTCGCGGCGGCGTGACCTGATCGGCGCGCTCGCGGAGACGGTGCTGGCCCGAGCGTTGACGCCGCTGGAGCACACGGCGATCGACCTCGCCCTCACCGAGACGGTGCGAGCGAATAGCGTCCCGATCCTTCCGATGATCGTCGACCGCATCCTCGACCCGGGGCACGACGCCGACGAACGTCTCGCCGAAGACGGGCGCCTGGTCGGTCACGCCCTGCGCCGCCTCGTCGCCGGTGACCTTGCGGGGCTGTTCGACGGCCCCTCGACGGTGCGGTTCGACCCGTCGTTGCCGATGATCTCCCTCGACCTATCCCGTGTCACGGAGAACTCCACGCTGATCTCGGTGCTGATGACCTGCTCGTCCGCATGGATGGAGTCCGCGCTCCTGGACCCCAACGGCGGGCAGCGGTGGGTCATCTACGACGAGGCATGGCGGCTCATGTCCCACCCCGCGCTGCTGAAACGGATGGACGCACACTGGCGGCTCGCGAGGCACTACGGCATCGCCAACATGCTGCTGTTCCACAAGCTCACCGACCTGGACAACGTCGGCGATCAAGGCTCCGCCATGAGAAGCCTCGCGAACTCGCTGCTCGCCAACGCCGAGACGCGGATCGTCTACCGGCAGGAATCCGACCAGCTCGGCGCGACCGCGCAGGCTCTCGGGCTGACGGGAACCGAGCAGAAACTCCTGCCCGGACTGGGCGTCGGGCAAGGGCTGTGGCGGATCAAGGACAGATCCTTCGTGACGCAACACCAGTTGCACCCCGCTGAGCTCGAACTCTTCCGGACAGACGCCCGCTACTTGCAGACCGGCCGGGGCGGTGCGTCATGAGCGAGAACGAGGCCGAGGAGCGGCTGACGCAGGCGATACTGATGCTCGACGAGGGGCTACGCCGCATCGCGCGCAAGTACGAAGGCACCGTGTCGCTGCTGGAGGAAGACCCGGAGACGTTCGGAGCAGGGCACTACGTGTTCTACCCGGAAGCACACTCACGGACACGGTTCGCGATCGAAGAGCAGTACGCGCCCGGCGTCGGCTGGGACGACCCCGACCGGGTGCCGACATCATGGCTCTGGCGCGCCGAGCGCAGAACCCGCCACCCGGACGGCACGCACGTCTGGGCGGAGGAACAGTTCGGAGAGAGCTTCCCGGAACAGCTTCCGGAGCTGCTGACGACAGTGGAGCGGTGGGTGCGACGCACCAAGAACCTCGCCGACCAGGAGCAGGCCTTCGGCGGTCCCGACCGGCGCGGGCCGGCCCCGCCCGCCCCGTCGCTCTGATCCGCCCGCCGCCCTCGCCCCACCGGGGTGAGGGCGGATGCGCGCGTGCACCTGCAGGGCGTGAAACCTCAACGCCCAGACCATGAACAGCCGAAGACCCGACGTGCAGCCCGCCGCGCCGCGGCACCGACCGACCAGGCGCCGACAGTGCTGCCGAGCGTCGTCATCGCCGTCGCCGAGACCGGCGAGCTGACGGTCACCATCGATGACGTCCCGTATCCGTCGGAGCCGTTCGCTCCCGCCTGGCGGAGGGAAGACTTCGCCCGGCTAATCGACCAGATCACCGACCAGCGGCACTCCGCGATCCGCGTCGAAGTTCGCGAGAGCGACGGCACCGTGTTCACCGATATCGTCGCACCCGCCCGGCGGCGCACGTCGGAGACCGCGCCCGACCCGCAAGCCGCCACTGCCGCCGCTGCCGTGGAGCTCGTCGAACTGCGCGGCAGCGGGTTCGTGCCCGGCGAGGACATCGCGGTCGCCGTCGTCGTCGCCCACACCGACGCCAGCCACGACGGCACCGCACGCACCGTCCTGGAAGCCACACAGCTCGACGCGAGCCCGACCCGCGAAGTGATCCTGCTCGGGCGAGTATCGGGAACGCTCGAGATCGGGCACCCGCAATGAGCACTCCGAGACCCGCAGGGTCGCTCGGCGACGAGCTGACCAACTTCGGCATCGGCATCCTCGTCGCGGCCGCACTGCTGGCCGCGGTGCTGCGCGGCGCGGCCGCGCTGACCGCATGG
Source organism: Microbacterium sp. MRS-1 (assembly GCF_000585455.1). NCBI lineage: Bacteria > Bacillati > Actinomycetota > Actinomycetes > Micrococcales > Microbacteriaceae > Microbacterium > Microbacterium sp. MRS-1. The sequence continues at coordinate 54,901 of NZ_JAUF01000020.1, read as the reverse complement.
ATCACCGGGCTCCCGCAGCCGACGGGCGGCGTCGAGGCCGGCCTCGGCGTGCTGCTGCACCCCCTCGACCCCGCCGTCCCGCTGGGCGCCCCCGGGCTCAACCCGATCGCCTACTGGGCCACCGCGCTGATCCTCCTCGCCGGGACCGGGATGATCGGCTGGTCGGTGTGGCGCCTGATGCGCGAGCACGGGCGCGCATCGAAGAGCGACCCGTACCGCATCGCCGGGATCGCCACCCGCGCAGACGTCGTGCGGAACGCCTCGGCCAAGGCGTTGCTGCGTCGTGGCAGCCAGCTGCGCCCCTCGGTGCACAAGCCCGCCGCAGACGACATCGCCTACCTGCTCGGCACCTCACGAGGGCCGGGCGTGTGGGCGAGCGTCGAGGACTCCATCCTCCTCATCGGCCCGCCCCGCTCCGGCAAGGGCCTCCACGTGGTGATCAACATGATCCTCGACGCACCCGGCGCAGTCGTCACCACCTCGACACGACCCGATAACCTCACCGCGACCCTCCGCGCCCGTCAGGCGATCGGGCCCGTCGCGGTGTTCGACCCGCAGCACCTGGCCGAAGGCCTGCCTGCGGGGCTGCGATGGTCACCGATCCGCGGCTGCGAAGACCCGCTGACCGCGATGATCCGCGCCGCCGGACTCGCCGCAGGCACAGGCCTGTCCGCAGGCGGTGTGGAAGGAGGCGGGTTCTGGGAAGGCAAGACCCGCACAGCCCTGCAAGCCCTCCTACACGCTGCGGCTCTCGACCACCGGCAGCCGGCGGAACTGTTCCGCTGGACCCTCGACCCGTCGGCGGCGGCCGATGCGGTGGCGATCCTCGTCGGCCACCCCCGGGCGGCGGCCGGGTGGGCGGAGTCGTTGCAGGCAATGATCGACTCCGACCCCCGCACCCGCGACTCGATCTGGCAAGGCGTCTCCCTGGCGCTGGCCGCGCTCGCCGACCCGCGAGTGCTGGACGCGGTCTCACCGGGGCCTGCCGAGCAGTTCGATCCCGAGTCGTTCCTGCGCGCGAAGGGCACGCTGTATCTGCTGGCGACCGGTGCGGGCGCGAACAACAGCTCGGCGCTGGTGGCGGCCTTCGTGGAAGACCTCGTCGAGGCCGCCCGGCACATCGCCGCCACCAGCCCCGGGGCGCGCCTCGATCCGCCCCTGCTGCTGGCCCTCGATGAGGTCGGCAACCTGGCTCCGCTGCCGTCCCTTCCGACGTTGATGGCCGAAGGTGGCGGCACCGGGATCACCACCGTGCCCGTGCTGCAGTCGCTCGCGCAGGCACGGGAGAAGTGGTCGGAGAACGCGGCCAGTGCGATCTGGGACGCGTCGATCGTGAAGATCATCCTCGGTGGCGCGTCGAACTCGCGGGATCTGAACGACCTGTCGACGTTGATCGGCGAACGCGACGAGATCACCGACTCCACAACGGTCGGCGACCACGGCTCCCGGTCGACACAACGGTCGATCCGGCGGGTGGCGATCATGCCGCCGGACACGATCAGGACCTTGCCGTTCGGCACTGCGCTCGTGCTGTTGCGCAGCGCCCCGCCGATCGTGACCCGCCTGCGCGCGTGGACGGTCCGCCGCGACGCGAAAGAGCTGCGTGCCGATCGGGCCGGTATCGAGCGGCTTCTCGAACGGCCCGCCCCCGCCACCGGTGATGTCGAGAACGCACCTGTCGGTCAGGACGAACCATAGGAGCACCCATGCCGAACGACCGCACGATGAAGCGCCGCGCCCTGTCGACGGGTGAGGGGGCCCTGTGATGGTCAGGCGGCGCGGGCCGAAGGTGCACGAGGGCCAGCTCGAGTTCGACCTGTGGGGCCTCGGTGAGACCGCAGCGGACGCGACCCTCTCGCTCGCCCGTGACGGAGAAGCGACCGACGCGAACGATGGTGGAGGAAACACGGATGAACAAGTACGGGCAGCTCGCGACGAGCCACTGGCACCAGCACCTGCCGGCCAGGTACGCGGCGTTGGAGAACCCGGCGGAGTTCTTCGAGAGCCTGGGCCGGCAGGTCGAGGCCGAGGTGTCGGACCTGCAGGCGATACTGGCAGGGACGGACCCGGCGAGGGAGACTTATCCCGAGAAGGTCGCCCGGTTGGCGACCGCGCGGAGAACAGCGGAGGAGGTCGTGATGGCACAGCTGGTGTGGAGCCACGATCCGGAGCTGCCGCTGGATCAGGCCCGCGAGGAGTGGGAGCAGACCCGGCCCTCAGACGAGAATCTGGTGACCTGGGCGGAGCGGATGCAGGACTCCCCGGACTTGATGCCCTCCTCGGTGGAGCTGGAGCAGATGGCGAAGGACTGGGCCGTCCCGGTCTCGTTCCTGGAGGGCCTGGTCGCGACGGAGCCGCCGCGGGAGTACCTGCGGGCGAACGCCGAGGTGCTGACGGAAGCGGCGACGATCCGCTTCCTCCGCGAACTCCAGTAGCCACCGCTGAATCCGCGCCGGTTCCTGAGCTGGCGTCACGATTCGTCCCGGCGTCGCAGGAAGATCTCGCACCGTCCGGGGCGAAGGCGCGGTTCCGTGCCAACGTCGAGGCGATCCGCCTCACCCGCGCTCTCGCCGATGAAGGGCGCGCGGCGCGCAGCGATGAGCAGCGGGCGCTGGCGCGCTGGTCGTCGTGGGGTGCGATCCCGGACGTGTTCGACGCCGCGAAGCCGGACTGGGCGCGGGAGCGTGACGAGTTGCGCGCCCTGCTGGCGGATGACGAGTGGGAGGCGGCCGCCCGGACGACGATCAACGCCCACTACACCGACCCGCTGATCGCGCGGCAGCTGTGGCGCGCCCTCACCGCCCTGGGCTTCCAGGGCGGCGCCGTGCTCGAACCCGGATCGGGGGCGGGAACATTCATCGGCCTCGCCCCCGACAGCGCGACCATGACCGGCGTGGAGCTTGATCCGATCACCGCGGCGATCAGCCGGGGCCTCTACCCGCACGCAGAGGTGCGGGCGGAGTCGTTCGCAGATACGCGCCTCCCGGAAGCGCACTTCGACGCGGCGATCGGGAACGTGCCCTTCTCGAAAGTGGTGCTGCACGACCCGGTGCACAACGCCACCAAGCAATCGATGCACAACCACTTCATCCTCAAGTCGCTCCGGCTGACCCGCCCGGGCGGCCTGGTGGCGACGTTGACGTCGCACTTCACGATGGATGCGCAGAGCCCCGGCGCACGGCGAGAGATGAACGACCTCGCCGACCTCATCGGCGCGATCCGTCTCCCGACCGGCGCGCACCGCAGGGCGGCCGGAACCGAGGCGCTCACCGATCTGCTCATTTTCCGACGCCGCGAAGACGGCGAACCGCCGGCGGACGAGCTGTGGGAGACCGTGCGGACGATCACGCTGGATGGTCAGCCGACGAAGATCAACGCCTACTTCGACGAGCACCCCGAACAGGTCCTCGGGGAGCTCAGCGTCGAGCAGGGCATGTACGGTCAGGCTTCACTGAAGGTCACTGCGGACGTCGATCGGCTCGAAAATGACCTCGCTGGCGCGATCGATGCGCTCGTGTTCTCCGCGCGCCGAGGCGGGCTCGTCATGACCGAGCGCACCGCTGCGCAGCAATCGCGTCGGGCAGCGTTCACCCCGTCGCCGCCGGAGGCGTGGGACGGCAGCATCGTCGTCCAGCCCGGCGGCGCCTTCGCGACCGTCGCGGGCGGCGGGCTGGAGCCGTTCGCGGTGCCGAAGTCCGCCAGCAAGGAGCTGACCGCGCTACTCGGGCTGCGCGATCGCGCGACCGCGCTGCTGGCGATGGAAGCGGCGACCGTCGATGACACCGAGGAGATCACCGAGGCGCGCGCGGCCTTGCGGCGCGACTATCAGAAGTACCTCGGCGCCTATGGACCGCTGAACAGGTACGGGCTGCGCCCGACCGGCCGCACGAACGACGCCGGTGACGCCACGTACGCGCGCATCGTCCCGACCCCGCTGCGCCTGCTGCGATCCGACCCGTTCGGCCCCCTCGTCCTGGCTCTGGAGCAGTTCGACGACACCGACCAGACGGCGCACCAGGCAGCGATCCTCTCGCGCCGGGTCGTCGCACCGCGCGCGGAGGTACAGGGCGTGGAGACCCCCGCCGACGCGATCGCGGTGAGCCTGGACAGAACCGGGCGTATCGACATCGCCCTCATCGCCGACCTGCTCGGCATGACCGACCACGAGGCGCGGCCCGCACTCGACGGGCTCGTGTTCACCGATCCGGTCACAGGCGAGCTGGTGCACGCGCCCGCATATCTCTCCGGCGACGTCCGAGCCAAGCTCGATGACGCGACCTCCCGCGCTGCGGAAGACCCGGAGTTCCAGAGGAACGTCGACGCGCTCCAGAGCGTTCTGCCCGAGCCGCTGGGAGTGGAGGACATCTCGGCGCGACTGGGGGCGGTGTGGATCAGCGAGCAGGTTCACCAAGACTTCCTTCGCGAGCTGCTGCGAAACCCCGAAGTGCGGGTGGAGAACCCGATGCCGGGCATGTGGGAAGTCCGCGGCGGACGCCAAGGCCTGCTGTCGACATCTGAATGGGGTACGTTGCGCCGCCCGGCGCCGGATATCGCGCAGGCGGTGATGGAGCAGAAGACGATCCTCGTCTACGACGAGATCGAGGAGGCGGACGGGACGAAGAGGCGGGTCCTCAACCCGGTCGAGACCGCCGCGGCGCAGGAGAAGGCCGAGGCGTTGCAGGAGCGTTTCGCCGAATGGGTGTGGGAAGACCCGGCCCGCGCCGCCGACCTGGTCGCCGAGTACAACAAGCGGTTCAACAGCATCGTGCTGCGCGACTACACCGATGCGGGCGACTACCTGTCCCTGCCAGGGCTGGCGGCGAACTTCACGCCGCGCCCGCACCAGCGTGCTGCGGTCGCCCGCATGATCGCGGAACCTGCCGCGGGGCTGTTCCACGAGGTCGGGGCGGGGAAGACGGCAGAGATGATCATGGGCGCGATGGAGATGCGCCGCATGGGTCTCATCTCTAAGCCGGTCATCGTCGTGCCGAATCACATGCTCGAGCAGTTCGGGCGGGAATGGTTGCAGCTGTACCCGCAGGCGCGAGTACTCGCCGCGTCCAGCCAGGAACTCACGGCGGACAAGCGGCGCCTGTTCGTCGCCCGCGCGTCGGCGAACGACTGGGACGCGGTGATCCTCACGCAAGGGGCGTTCGCGAAGATCCCGCTGCGCACCGAGACGCAGCAGGCGTACATCCGCGCCCAGGTCGAAGAGGTCAAGGGCGTGCTGGAGCACGCCGAGGGCGAGGACCGGATGAGCGTCAAGCGCGTGCAGCGAAAGCTCCTCGCTCTGGAGAACAAGCTCAAAGACCGTACCGACACCAGCCGCGACCAAGGGGTGTGCTTCGAGGACACGGGCATCGACTACGTGGTGGTCGACGAGATGCATATGTACAAGAACCTCGCCACCGAGTCGAACATCCGCGACGCCGCGATCGACGGCTCCGACCGCGCCACGGACCTGCATATGAAGCTCGAACACCTCCGCTCCCAAGGCCGCGAACGCGTGGTCACCGGCGCCACTGCCACGCCGATCAGCAACAGCGTGACCGAAGCGTTCGTGATGCAGCGCTACCTGCGCCCCGATCTGCTGGAGAAGGCGGGCATCGGGTCGTTCGACGCCTGGGCGGCCACGTTCGGGCAGACCGTGACGCAGATGGAGATGGCCCCGACCGGGAACACGTTCCGGATGAAGACCCGGTTCGCGAAGTTCCAGAACGTGCCAGAGATGCTCAAGCTCTGGTCGGTGTTCGCCGACGTGAAGACCGCCGACGACCTGCAACTCCCGACGCCCGACCTCGCGGCACGGGACGACGGCGCGCGGGTGCCGGCGACGGTCCCGGTGCAGCCCACCGTGGAACTGGAGCAATACATCGAATCCCTCGGTGATCGCGCGGAGAAGGTGCAGAACAAGCAAGTCACTCCGGACGAAGACAACATGCTCACCATCAGCACAGACGGGCGCAAGGCCGCACTCGACATCCGTATGGTGCTCCCATCCGGAGGGCCGTCGGGGCCGACGAAGGTGGACGCCGCCGCGGACGCGATCTTCCGTGTGTGGGAAAAGACACGCGACAACGAGTACCTCGACACCCTCACCGGGCAGCCCTCATCCGTGCGCGGCGCGTTGCAGCTGGTGTTCTCTGACATCGGCACCCCCAACCCCGACAGGTGGAACGCCTACGACGAACTCCACGCTCAGCTTGTGCTGCGCGGCATGCCCGGCGAGGCGATCCGGTTCATGCACGAAGCGAAGACCGACGCCGACAAGGCCCGACTGTTCGCCGCCGCACGCGCCGGGCACATCGCCGTGCTGGTCGGGTCGACCGAGAAGATGGGCGTCGGTACGAACGTGCAGGCCAGGGCCGTCGCGCTCTATCACCTCGACTGCCCCTGGCGCCCGTCCGATATCGCCCAGCGGGAGGGTCGCATCCTCCGGCAAGGAAACCAGAACCCCGAGGTCGCGATCGTCCGGTTCGTCACCGAGCGGTCCTTCGACTCGTATATGTGGCAGGGCGTCGAGCGGAAGGCCACATTCATCGCGCAGCTGATGCGGGGCCGCCTCGACACCCGCGAGATAGAGGAGATCGACTCCTCCGCCCTCTCGGCAGCGGAGGCGAAGGCGATCAGCTCCGGCAACCCGCTGCTGCTGGAGCACTCGACCGTCCAGAACGAAGTCACGCGCCTACGCCGGCTGGAACGCGCGCACCAACGCAACGAGTCCATGCTCGTGCACACCCGGGATCGTGCCCGCGATGATGCCCGACGAGCTCAAGCCGACATCGAAGGGCTGGAGGCCGCCGCACCGCGCGTCCGGGATACCGGCGGCGACCGGTTCCGGATGCGACTGCACGGCCACAACTACGACTCTCGCGTCGACGCCGGCCATGCCCTCATGGCTTGGGCACGGGACTCAGGCTTCACGTCGGTGCCCTTCTACACGAGTCGCGACTACGGCATGATCGGGTCGATCAGCGGATTCGACATCCGCCTGTCGACGCACCCGATGCTCAGAACGCTGATGGTCGAGGTCGGTCTCGTCGGGGTTCCTCGCAGTAGCTTCAGCATGTCCCGGGAAGCGTTTCTGGACGGCGCAACCGGACTCATCCAACGCATCGAGAACCGTGTCTCCGGCATCCCCACCCTGCTCGAGCAGGCACGCAGCGACCGTGACATCGCACAGCAGTCAGCCGCAGAAGCGCAGGCGAGGATTGGCCTGCCCTTCAAGCATGCGACCGCGCTCACCGAAGCCGAGGAAGACCTCACCCGCGTCGAGGCACAGCTCGCCGCGATGCAGGACAATGGCGAACCTGAGCCGACCGCCACCGAGCGGGCGTCACTGACCGTGGAAGTCGTGAACGCCCACAGGCCCGCACTCGGCATACGTTCACATCCGGATCGTCATCCGGCGGCATTCGAGCCCAAGACTCCCGGCGCTCCAGTCGGGCGCGAGAACGGCCGAAACCTCGGCCCGTGAGAATGGCGGGCTCGTCAACAGCCCGCCTCGCGCGAGTACGCGCCGAAGTACAGCAGTCTCTCTGGGCCTTCCTGCTGGTGTCGGCCGGTCGAGCCCGCCGTGACAGTGGCGACGCCGCGATCCTGTGACGGGGTGCATCACACTTCTCTGTTGTGGTGAGGGTGTGCACCTCTCCTGCACAGAGACGCCCCGGATGGGGTGACGAGGATGCAGGAGGACACGATCATGACCATCACCACGAAGCCGTCCGTTTCGGGGTTCATCGCGACGACGCCCCGACGGTCGGAGACACGCGAGGGCAGGACGAAGTTCTACGCCCGGTTCGCGCAGTCGCACGCGCAGCGCAACGACGACGGCACCTTCACGCAGCTCGACTCGAGCTTCAGCAACATCGTCGCGTACGGCGAGGCCGCGGAGTGGGCGCTGGCGAACCTGCAGAAAGGGGACGCCTTCATTGCCCAGGGCAACGAGCGCTCCTACACGCAGCAGCGTGACGGGCAGGCGGTCGAGGGCGAGGAGTTCATCGCGAACAAGATCAGCCATGATCCGGCTCGTCACCCCTACGTCGTCGACCGCACGCCACGCGCGAGCCGGGGTCAGGAGCGCCAGGTGTCGTCGCCGCTCGATGACCCCTTCAACGCGCCGCGTCCGCAGACCCAGGCAGCGCCCGCACTCGGGCGCTGAGTCGGAAGCCAAGACGATGACCGGAACCGACGACGAATCGGTGGACATCGACGGCCGCGACGACCCGGAGGGCGGCGAGCCGGAGCCGGCGTTCGAGATGCCGATGCTCCCGGAACCGCCGCACCCGATCAACTGGAACCTCCTGCGGGCAGATGACGCTGAGCACGAGTGGCTGGAGCTCAACAGCTGGGTGAACTGGCTGCGCCGCACGTACGGGCTGCCCGCGAGCGTGGTGCCGCCGTTCTGGTACCGGCATCCCGAGCTGCTGTGGGAGCTGTCCGCGCTGCACCTGCACTGGCTGTGCGCCTACGACCCGGAACAGAACGGCTCCGCCCCGCTGGGCTGGCACCGCGACTTCACCGATGCCCGCGGCCGTCTACGGGACTGGGTCGCCGCGTCGGGGACGAGGTTGGATCGTGACCGGCCTACACGGCAGACCGTGTGGCCTGGCGAGGACGCCGCCGAGCCGGTCGAGGACATCGTGATCGCGAACCGTGACGAGGACTTCGTCAAGTTCGTCGTCGCGGACGTCGAACGTCGCCGCCAGGCTGAGAGGGACTTCTACCAGCACCTCGATACGCAGACCGGCGAGCTGACCTGAAAACGACGACGACGGCTTCTGGGGCGAGACGACGATGGTTGTCTCGCCCCAGGCATGCGAGCACGATCATGCGCCGAGGACATGCCCGGGCCGTGCAGGGCCAGCCGCGGGCGGCAATGGCTGAGGGAGCGCGCGAGCGGGAGAACGCTTCGGAGATGTCGATGGCGGTGCGGGACGATCGAGCGCAGTAGCGGAGAGGTCGTAGCCTCCCCACGGCGAGTAGCCGGCCACGTGGCGCGTTCCGTGCGAGGCGCGCTCCGTGATGATCGGCGCGCCCGGCACCTGCGCCTCAACCGGATAGTGCTCTGCGATCCACGCCGTTGCGAGCTTCGTCAACCCGGACTCGGACCGCACCCGGATCTGCGCAGGGATCACCGGAAGGTCGCGCCAGCCGGGGAACGCGTGATCGTGCCACGCTTCGACAGCGTGATTCTCATCCCCGCTGATCGCATGCCACTCGCAGGGCTCGCAGATCAGCTGCGTGAGCAACCCACCGGGCCCCTCCTGCGCGACACGGGGTCGCAGCTCCGCAGTGAACGTCGAGGCCGTGTGCTCGCTGTCACCGACCGTCATGTCGCCGGGAATCGTGATAGCGCGGTGCCACATATGGCTGCTCGCGTAGGAATCGAAGTGCGTGTTCAGGAAGCACCAGTGTGCGAACGCCTCATCCAGCTCACGCGGCGGGTAGTAGTCCGTCGTGAAGTGCAAAGGCGCGCCCGACCACTCGCCGAGACTGGCGCGCGCATCCTCTCGAGCCAGCTCGTCGAAGTCGAACGCCAGCTGCCCGCCTATCCGATCAGCCATCGGCCTCATCTCCCTTCGACCGTCAGGTGCGCGACGTGCGTACGGACCGCTGCGTCGGTCCCTTCCGGGAGCGGGATGGGAGGAGTAGCCTGAGTACAGGCGATCAACACATGATGCGCCGCCGGTTCAGTGCACGGCGGTCGACGAACCCGGAGATTCCGCTCCGGGACGAGTCCTTCCCCCAAGAACGATGTCGCCATTGTGGGAGGTGCCTGCTGTGTTCCGAATGATCCTGGCTGCCAGTATTTTCATCCGTGGGTTCTTGCGGGTGTGGATGCCGAGCAACATCGTCCTCGACCTCATCCGCACGCGCAGGGGCCTCAAGTGGGGCGTCCCCGGGATGCTCCTCGCCGCTCCGTACTTCGCGATCGCCTACTGGTGCACTACCGCCATCGAGGCGGGCGCGCCCGGATGGCTCAACCTGATCGTGCTGGTCTGCCTCTGGTCGGCACTCAAGTTCCTCATCATGGGCCCCATCAGCCTCATCCTTCTAGCGAAAACACGACTCCGCGAGCGCGGCCAGCAGCGGCGTGTGGGCCGTATGGTACGCCAGACCACCGCCGAGTCTGCGTAGACGGCACGCGGCGCTTCCGGGCGACTTGAGCTAGCTAAGGCTCTTTCCACCGTTCGACTGGCTAGTCGACAGAGCGCGCCGCGATCAGGAACGGTTTGGGCCGCTCGACGGTGTCACATTGCTCATCAAGTTCTCTGATCCGTTCCCGGATCGCGTCCACATGCTCCTAGAAGCACATAGCAAAGCCCCAATCCAGCCGCGTGTTGTCCAAGGGAGAAGCAGGACTCGACGTAAGACACGGCTGACCGGTACCGATGACGACCCGAGCCGCACGCACAGTACATTCGCGTATCAAGGGGGTCCGCCGAGGCCACAGAGAGGGGACGACGGGAATCGAACCCGCGTTGGCTGCTTGGGAAGCAGCCGTCCTACCATTGAACGACGTCCCCGAGTAGGTGACCTCCAGCATACGGGACGTGGGCGCGCATGGCGAACGCGCGTGTCTACGGTTGGCAGTCGCGGTGCTCGATCGAGCCGCTCAAAGCTAGCAGCGACTCGGCGCCGACGATCTTCTCCTCTCTGCCGGTGTAGTGCTGTGTCGTCGTCCGCTTGCTCTCGTGCGCGAGGACCTGCTGAGCGGTGTCGGCGCCGAGCGCAGCCGCAGCAGACTTTCGCATCGAGCGGTAGACGAACATCTCCTGCGGCACGCCGATAGCGTCCAGCTCCTCCTTGTGTGCCGCTCGGAACCTGCGCGCCAGCGCTTGTGGGCGCTCGGGGTACATCCCCTTTCCGGCGCGTGTGACGAACAGCAGATCGCCGAGGGAGTCGGCCATCCGCCGCTTGAGCACGGCGTGCACATCGGTGTTCACGACCTCGATCAGTCTCTCCTGGCCTTTGCCCTTCAGCTCGGACTGTCTGTAGAGACCCTTTTCGTCCGTGTGGGTCATCGTGCCGTTGATCCAGACGTGCTCGGTGAGGACACTCTGCTTGTTCGGGCGGAGCACGACGTCTTCGCGCCGGAGTGCCAGGGCTTCGGAGAGCCGGATGGTCAGGCGGTTCGTGAGTATGAGGAGATCGGCGAGGAGGCGCACGTCGGGTCGCTTCCCGGTCTTGCTTCCACGATTCTGCTCCCACGCCAGGACGAGCTGGATGATCACCGCGAGGTCGTCGTCAGTCAACGCAATCAGCTTCGAGGCTGGGCGGTGGATGGCGAGTGTCCTTACTGAGGGCACCGGACTGGCTCCTGGCGAGACGACACCGTGCAGAATCGCTAGGTCGAACATGCCGGCGAGCACGCTGCGAGCCATCAAGGCCTCGTGATTCGATTTCGTGCGGGCTACCTCGTGGAGGAAGTTGTAGATGCGCGCCGGCGTCAACGACGTGATCTTCACTCCCCAGAGCAGCGGCTTGATCGTGCTGTGCAGTGTTCCCTCATAGCGATCGATCGACTGCGGCTTGATCTTGCCCGGCTGCGGGTCGGCCTCGTCCCATTGCCGATTCCGCCGGAGATCCAGCAACCAGGCGACGGCGAGCTGCTCGACCGTCCCGGCCGGGTCGACCTGCTGGAAGACGCCGCCCCAGATGAGGTGGGCCTTGCGCTGCAGGTCGTCTTGCGCGGCTTCCGGGGAAGGACCCCACCCCTGCACGTGGTGTGCTCGACCTTCGCCGTCACGAATGCGGGTGTCGGCGCGGAACCGCTCCCGGTACTGCTGGACACTAACCCTGCCGAGCTCACCCGGCTGCTTCTTCGGCCTGGGCATCACGACCCCCGCCGCTGGGCGATGAGCCAGTCCCGCACGTCGGCAGGAAAGTAGCGGATGCGGTTGCCTGCGATCTTGACGTAGACCGGTCCGCCGGACCTGTTCGACCGCCACACGTCGAGGGTGTGCCGGGTGAGCCCGAGGAACGCGGCCGTCTCCTCGACCGTCCACATGATCGGTGCGCCGTCGGCAGTCAGGTCGAGCCTCGTCGGGTCGAGCGGGGCGGGGTCGCGGGGTCGGGGCGTCTGTGGTGTCATGCACCGTAGGTGCGACAGCCGTGCAACGCGGCATCGCTGCGCTGAACCTCGGGTGAGATGTGGTGCAGAACGGTGACGTCGGCGCGGCCGATCGGCACCCAATGCAGGGTTTCTCCGTCGAAACTCCGTCGAGAATGCGGTCATCGGTGGTCTCCCATGGTGTCGAAGACACCGCTGGACACCAGCAATTGCTGGGTCCAGGAGACCTAGATGAGGGGCGAGGCGCGTCTGGGATGATGAAGCAGAAGTTCTGCCATTGAACTACAGCCCCACGACGACCTGACGGCCGTGCCCGTCCAGCATACCCACGAATGTCGCTGACTGATCGCCGAACTGAGCGCGGGCGGGCGCCGCTACGCTGCGCTGGGCGCCGAGATGATCGCGACGACATCGGGGGCGCGGAACACCATGACCCCCGGAACGTTCCGTTGCTCGAGGATCCCAACTTCTTCGAGCTTGCGTACAGCGTTGCTCACCGCTTGGTAGGTCAGCCCTGGAAGCGCAACACGGTTCCAGGTGGCGGTGCAGAGTTCTGGCGGCGCCGCGAGTGGATGAGCGGCGAACGCGACGCGCTCGTAGGTCTGCCCTCGGCCGTCCGTGCCGGAGATCGGAAGGAGGTCGCCGATCGGACTTGCCGCGAATCGTGCGGGATCCGTGCTGCTCTCCTTCAAGTTCCCTTGATCACACCACGTATCGATTCAACTAAAACCGGAAACAATTGAACTTGCAGTCGCGTAATTGAAGCGTGCCGCAATGACGCATGGCCCTCGGCTCACTCGCGCCGCCGCCCCGAACGCCCAGCCCATCGTCTTCCACCACGGCTGGGCCCTCTCGTCCGACGACTGGGACGCGCAGCTGCTCTACTTCATGCTGACCACGCACGCGGACGTCATCAACCCCGACATCCTCGCGTTCATCCAGTCCTGACCGTCCGTTCGCGACCCGCCCGCTGCGCCGGGCGCCGCACTCCCCGTCACTCCGACAGGTGCTGCACCGTGTTCGTGTAGGTGATTGCATCGGCCGTCGATCCGACGAGGCCGAGGGTCACGCCGAACATCGAGTCCAGGCCTTCGGCGGGCGGCGGGGTGTCGGCGCCCAGCGTGAGCAGCTTTCCTCCCGGAAGCGTCGCGCTGAGCGAGTTGATGTACACCACCACGTGCCCGTCGAGGGTCATCGTGTCGGCCGTCGTCGTCAGGATGGGGCCGGTGTCGTGGCGGACGGTCAGGCTGAATCCGGAGATCGTGATGCGGTCGGCTTCGAGCTTCAGGGCCGTCGTCCGCGACCCGTCGGCGAGGGGAACGGTCACGACCGAGATGCCGCGCAGGCCGCTGAACGACAGCGACTTCGAGCCGAGCTGGGCGGACGGCTGCGTGAACACGGGCCCCTGCTCGTCGGCGACGGGCGCCACCGCGGGCGGCGTCGTGCCTTCCGACGGCGACGGTGACGGCGAGGGCTGCCCCGGCTCCGGAAGGCCGGGGACGGTCGGCAGGCTCGGGATGCCGGGAGCCGACGCGCTCGCCGACGGTGACGGACTGGGCGTCGGGGACGGCGACGAGTGGCAGGGCATGATGATCGGAATGCACCACTCGGTCGGCCGTGCGCCGGAGGTCTCGGCGGCGGCCGCGGGCAGGGCTGCGGCACCCACCGCGCTCGGCGCGAGCGCGAGGAGCGCGGCCGCCAGCAGCGCGGAACGAGCGCGCCGCGTGGTCATCGCGTGACCGCCTCGTCGGAAACGATCGCCTCCTCGGCATCCGCCTCAGCCGTCGGCTCCGCCCCCGCGGTGCGCGCGGCTCTCGGCATCCACGACACCGCGAGGATGCCTCCGACCGCCGACAGCACGAACCCGATCAGGAACCCGCCGAGGTTCACTCCCACGATCGAGTAGACGCTCGTGGCCAGCGCGATCACGCCGTACAGGATGCGGTGCGCCGGCGTGGCGATCACGAGGGCGCCCAGCACGATGAGCAGCAGCGGGATCACGACCGCCTGCAGTCCCTCGATGCCGAGGTGGATGTGCAGCCGCCCGAAGTCGAGCTGACTCGAGCCGAACATCGCGACGCCGCCGACGATGAGCAGGATGCCGCCCACGAGCGGCCGATCCTTCCGCCACGCGCGCACCGGCCGGCCCGCCGCGGGCGCGGTCTCGTTCTCGGGCTCCGCGGCGAGCTCGGCGGCGCGGGACGCCCGGCGTGTCAGAAGCATCCGCTCGATCCGTCCGTCAGCTTCAGCGACATCCCGGTGAGCGTGAACACCGAGGCCTGCGTGCTCCACGAGATCTGCTGAAGATTGTTGATCGTGACGCTGTCGGCATCCTGAGCGAAGTCGCCCGCCGAGCCCTTCGCCGCCGTGTTCACGGTCGAGGCGTCGACGCCGATGCGGATGTTGGAGAACGAGGAGTCGCCCTTGAGGTCGGTCATGCCGATCTGCAGGTCGCTCGCGGTGGCCGGGTTGCCGCCGCCGCCCGCCGTGATGAGCACACCCACTTTGCCGAGCGGGGTGTCGGAGATCACCGACTGGCAGAGGTCGTAGAGCTGCGCCGACGCGATGTTGGCGATCGCTACGTTGTGCGAGCCGCCCGCCGTGTCTTGCGTCACGCCCGCGTACTGCGAGAACCCGGTGCCTTCGAGCTTGGATGCGCTGATCTGGAACTGGCTGCCGGAGACCGCGAACGAGACCGGAACGGCGCCCTGCGCGACGCCTCCGAGGAGGAACGTGGAGGCGAGGACGACGGGAATGGTGGCGAGGGTGATGCGTCCCGCGCGGGAGCGAGTCGGGTTCGAGAGTCTCATCGATCCTCCGGATGCCGGGGCGCCGGCTCCGCTGCCGACGCGTTCGATCATCGACTGTGCGCCTCAATTGACAATCAGTCAATAAGGGAGGCGCCTCTGTGAGAGAACTCTCACGAAGAGCGGCCGTGGGACCGCGCCCACCTCGTGGGTAGGGTCGAGGGCATGTCCACGGAGCAGCGGCGTCGTCTGTCGCGGGAGGATCGGCGCGCACAGTTGATCGCTTCGGGCGTCGCGTTCCTCGCGTCGCGGCCGCTCGACGAGCTCACGATCGAGGCCCTCGCCGAGCGCGAGGACGTGTCGCGTGCGCTCGTCTTCCACTACTTCGGCACGCGCCAGGGCCTGCACACCGCGGTGGTCACCACCGCCCGCGACGCGCTGATCGCGGCATCCGCCCCCCGCGCGGAGCTGCCGCCGCGCGCCCGCCTCGACGACACGATCGAGCGGATCGTCGCGTTCGTTCGCGCCCACCGCGGAACCTTCTACTCGCTGGTGCGGGGCGTCGCCAGCGGCGACCCGGTGGTCCGCGAACTCGTCGACGAGGCCCGCGACGAGAACGCGCACCGCATCGTCGACGTGTTCCACGAGCTGGGTCACGCCGACTCGCCCATGCTGTCGGTGGCCGCACGCGCCTGGGTCGCGTTCGCCGAGGATGTGCTCATCGAGCTCGGTCTCGAGTCCGACCGGCCCGCCGATGAGATCGTCGCCTTCCTGTCGCGTTCGGCGCTGGCGATCGCGGCCTCCGTCGACCGCTGAGCGCGCCGCGCTCGCCCGCCGCGGACAGTAGGCTGGCCGCGTGCTGCTCAGTGACCGCGACATCCGCACCGAGATCTCCTCCGGCCGCGTCGGACTCGACCCGTGGGATGCCGCGATGGTGCAGCCCTCGAGTGTGGACGTGCGTCTGGATCGCTACTTCCGGCTGTTCGACAACCACAAGTACCCCTTCATCGATCCCGCCGAGGACCAGCCCGACCTCACCCACCTCATCGAGGTGCGCCCCGACGAGCCGTTCGTCCTGCACCCGGGGGAGTTCGTCCTCGGCTCGACGTTCGAACAGGTGACGCTCCCCGACGACATCGCCGCACGCCTGGAGGGCAAGTCGTCGCTCGGACGCCTCGGCCTGCTGACCCACTCGACCGCGGGCTTCATCGACCCCGGATTCTCCGGTCACGTCACCCTCGAACTCTCGAACGTCGCGACGCTGCCGATCAAGCTGTGGCCGGGGATGAAGATCGGTCAGCTGTGCTTCTTCCGGCTGTCGTCTGCGGCGGAGAACCCCTACGGCACCGGCCCGTACCTCAACCGCTATCACGGGCAGCGGGGCCCGACGGCGTCGCGCTCGTTCCAGAACTTCCACCGCACCGACGTCGGCGCGACGGACGCGGGCGCTCGCGGGGCCTGAGCGCGCGGCGACCGCCGCCGCAGCTTTATCAGAGTTGCCCGGAAGGGGCCAGGACTCGGCCGTCGCCGCGTGCGTGGCTACCCTGAAACGATGACCGAGACTGCCCCGGCCGCCGATCCGCTCGCCCCCCGTCCGCTCGCGCGTTGGGTGTTCTGGCCCGCCGCCGTCATCATCGTCGCCGTCGCCGCATTCGCGGTAATCTTCCCCTCGTCCGCAGAGACCGCGTTCGCGACCATCCAGGGCGCGATCATCCGAACCTTCAGCTGGTACTACGTCCTGATCGCGGCGTTCTTTGTCGCGTTCGCGCTCGTCCTGGGCTTCAGCCGCTTCGGCGAGATCAAGCTGGGCAAAGACGACGACGAGCCGGAGTTCTCCCTCGGTGCCTGGTTCTCGCTGCTGTTCGCGGCGGGCATGGGCATCGGGCTCGTGTTCTACGGGGTGAGCGAACCGCTCAGTCACTACGTCACACCGCGCCCGGGCGTCACCGGCACCGATGCGCAGCTGGCGCAGAGCGCGCTCACCCAGACCTACCTGCACTGGGGTGTGCAGGCGTGGGCGATCTACGTCGTGATCGGCGTCGCCCTCGCCTACGCGATCCACCGTCGGCGCCGACCGATCTCCATCCGTTGGGCGCTGGAGCCGCTCCTCGGCCATCGCGTGCGCGGGGCGTGGGGAAACGCGATCGACACCCTGGCCCTCGTCGGCACCGTCTTCGGCGTCGCCACCTCGCTCGGGCTGGGCGTCATGCAGATCGGCGCGGGCCTGTCCAGCGCCGGCCTGGGCACCCCCGACACGACGATGCAGATCGTCATCATCGGCGTGATCACGATCTTCGTGCTGCTGTCCGTGCTGTCGGGCGTCGGCAAGGGCATGAAGTGGCTGTCGAGCTTCAACCTGCTGCTGGCAGCAGCGCTGCTCGTGTTCATCCTCATCGCGGGGCACACCGAATACCTCCTGCGGGAGTGGGTGCAGTCGATCGGCGCCTACCTGCAGAACTTCGTCGGCCTGAGCTTCACGGTCAGCGCCTTCCAGGGCGAGGCCGGCGAGCAGTGGCAGGCCTCGTGGACGTCGTTCTACTGGGGATGGTGGATCTCGTGGGCGCCGTTCGTCGGCATCTTCATCGCCCGGGTGAGCAAGGGGCGCACGGTCCGTGAGTTCGTCTTGGGTGTGCTGATCGTGCCCACGCTCGTCGGCATCCTCTGGTTCGCCGTCCTCGGAGGCTCGGCACTGTACCAGGAACTGACGGTGCCGGGATCGATGCTCGCACCCGACGGGACGGTCGATCTGCAGGGCGCTCTGTTCCAGCTGTTCGCCCACCTGCCGGCCGGACCGGTGCTGACGGTGGGCGCCATCCTGCTCATCGGCATCTTCTTCGTCACCTCGGCGGACTCGGGTGCGCTCGTGATGGGGATGCTGGCCACCGGCGGCGACGTCGAGCCGAAGCGGTGGGTGCGCGTGTTCTTCACGCTCGCGACCGCGGTGCTGGCGGTCGCCCTGCTGCTGGCCGGAGGCCTGTCGGCGCTGCAGACGGCGGCGGTCACGATCGCGTTGCCGTTCAGCGTCGTCATGCTCCTCATCTGCTGGTCGACGGTGATCGCCTTCCGGCGGGAGCGACGGGTCTACGACCGCGCCCAGCGCGCCCAGCTCGTCGATTACGTCGGCGAGCACTACGGGCTCGACGTCGAACGTGGCAACGAGCAGGGCGTGCGGATGCCGGGATGGTGGCGACGCACGCCACGCTGAGCCTGCCGGCGCACGCGATCACGCGCAGGGCGCTCACGCGCTCGCGGCGGTGCGTCCCTCGGTGAAGCCGGCCGCGAAGCCGCGCTCGTAGGCGCCCTCGGCGTCACGGTGGGGTGAGCGGTCGCGGCATCCGTCGCCGTCGCGTTCGGCATCGATGTGGATGCCGCGCCCGAAACCGTGTCCGCCGGGTCCGAAGCCGTGCCGGTGCGGACCGAAGCGGCGGACGCGGGGGCCGAACCCTCCACGGTGGCGACGGTGGTGGCCCTCATCGGGGTCGCCCTCCGCGCCGAGGGCCTGCGCGCGATCGTGCCAGAGGGCGCGGCGGAGCTCGCCCGGCTGCTCACGAAGCTCGCGGCGGCCTGGCCGCGCGGCTGAGGTCGCAGCTCACTCCTCGGGCCAGATCTCGTCGACCTCGAGGGTCAGATCGATGATCTGCTGAAGCAGGCCGCCCATCGTCGTCGCGCGCAGCAGGCGTTGCTGGTCGTACTCGACCAGGGGAGCGATCGCGGCGATCTGCCAGGCGGCGGCGACGGGGTCGGACGACAGCTCGATGTGCGCTCCCCAGGGGGCGTCGGGAAACCGGCCGAGCACGCGACGCACGATGGCCTCGGCTTCCGTGCGCAACGGCGTCAGCGCATCGTTCCACGGCAGCGGCTCCTGCAGCGTGACCTCCGCCCGCGGATAGGGGTCGTCGTCCAGCCAGCGGTCCACGGTGAAGCGGTCGGTGCCGACAGCGACCACCTGGAGGGCGTCCGCCCCGGCGGCGACATCGACCAGGCGGGCCAGTGTGCCGATGCCGGAGCGCTGGTCGCCGCCGCCGGTCTCGTGCCCGCGGTCGATGAGGACGACCCCGAACTGCGGATCATCGCTGTCGAGCAGTTCGCCCATCAGACGCAGGTAGCGCGGCTCGAAGACGCGCAGCGGCAGAGGCGTGTGGGGGAAGAGCACCGATCCGAGAGGAAACATCGGCATGACGGTCATGCGCCCAGTCAACACCGACAGACGTACAGTGGGCGCGTGCCTCGCCTTCCCGCCTCGATCCGCCCCGACGTTCCCGGCCCCGGACAGGAGTCGGTCTGGGGCTATCCGCGTCCGCCGCGCGTCGAGCCGGTCCCTGTGCGTGTCACCGTCCGCCTCGGTGGCCAGCTCATCGCCGACACCCACGACGCCGTCCGCGTGCTCGAGACGAGCCATCCGCCCGTCTACTACCTGCCGATCTCCGACTTCGCCCCGGGCTCCCTCGTGGATGCCGAGGGCACCTCGTTCTGCGAGTTCAAGGGCGCCGCGCGCTATCTCGACGTCGTGGGCGGGGGCATCACGCGGGCGGGAGCCGCGTGGAACTATCCGCATCCCGCGCCGGGGTACGCAGTGCTGCGCGACCGTGTCGCCGTGTACGCCGCCGCGATGGACGAGTGCACGGCCGACGGCGAGGTCGTCACGCCGCAGCCGGGAGGCTTCTACGGCGGCTGGATCACGGCGAACATCCTCGGGCCGTACAAGGGCATCCCGGGTTCGATGGGGTGGTGACGGCGTCGGGCGGCTACCGTGGGTCTATGGCCTCTGACAGCTTGACCGATCCCCTCGAGGCCGCGCCCGCGCCCGACACCCAGACCGACGCCGAATCCTCGGCATCCGCCCCGGCATCCGCCGCGCCGTCGACCCCCGGCTTCGCCGATCTCGGCCTCGACGCCGCGGTCCTCAAAGCGCTGAAGGACGTGGGCTACGAGACGCCGTCGGCGATCCAGGCCGCGACGATCCCGCCGCTGCTGGCCGGTCGCGACGTGCTCGGCACCGCGCAGACGGGAACGGGCAAGACCGCGGCGTTCGCGCTGCCGATCCTGTCGCAGCTGGACCTCTCGCAGAAGACGCCGCAGGCGCTCGTGCTCGCGCCGACGCGCGAGCTCGCGCTGCAGGTGTGCGAGGCGTTCGAGTCCTACGCGGGACATCTGCGCGGCGTGCACGTGCTGCCCGTCTACGGCGGCCAGGGCTACGGGCAGCAGCTGTCGGCGCTTCGCCGTGGTGTGCACATCGTCGTCGGCACGCCCGGTCGCATCATGGACCACCTCGACAAGGGCACGCTCGACCTCTCCGAGCTGCGCTTCCTCGTGCTCGACGAGGCCGATGAGATGCTCAAGATGGGCTTCGCCGAAGACGTCGAGACGATCCTCGCCGACACCCCCGCCGGCAAGCAGGTCGCGCTCTTCTCCGCGACCATGCCCGCCCAGATCCGCCGCCTCGCGGGCACGTATCTGAAGGATGCCGAGGAGATCAACGTCAAGGCGAAGACCTCGACGGCGACCAACATCACGCAGCGCTACCTGATCGTGTCGTACCCGCAGAAGGTCGATGCACTCACCCGCATCCTCGAAGTCGAGAACTTCGAGGGCATGATCGTGTTCACGCGCACCAAGAACGAGACCGAGACCCTCGCCGAGAAGCTGCGCGCCCGCGGCTATGCGGCGGCCGCCATCAACGGCGACGTCGCGCAGGTGCAGCGCGAACGCACCGTCAACCAGCTCAAGGACGGCAAGCTCGACATCCTCGTCGCCACCGACGTCGCCGCGCGCGGGCTCGACGTCGAGCGCATCAGCCACGTCGTCAACTTCGACCTGCCGATCGACACCGAGTCGTACGTCCACCGCATCGGCCGCACGGGTCGCGCCGGGCGGTCGGGCGACGCGATCAGCTTCGTCACCCCGCGTGAGCGGCGCATGCTCGCTTCGATCGAGAAGGCGACGCGCCAGCCGCTCACCGAGATGTCCCTGCCGACCGCCGAAGACGTCAACGCGACGCGCCTCACCCGCTTCGACGACGCGATCACGGCGGCGCTCGCCGAGACCGAGCGCATCGACCGCTTTCGCGACATCATCAACCACTACGTCACCCACCACGACGTGCCCGAGGCGGATGTCGCCGCGGCGCTCGCCGTCGTCGCGCAGGGGGAGACCCCGCTGCTGCTCGACGAGGACCAGCCCGCGCCGGCGCGGCGTGAACGGTTCGACCGTGACGATCGCGGACGCGACCGCAGCGACCGCGACCGCGACGACCGGCCCCGCCGCGACGATCGCCGTCGCTCGGGAGGCCCGACCGCGACCTACCGCATCGAGGTCGGTCGTCGGCACAAGGTCGAGCCGCGTCAGATCGTGGGAGCACTCGCCAATGAAGGCGGTCTTCGCCGCGAGGACTTCGGCGCGATCCAGATCCGTCCCGACTTCTCGCTGGTCGAACTGCCCGCCGACCTTCCCCGCGAGACGCTCCAGCGGCTGGAGGGCACCCGCATCAGCGGTCGCCTGATCGAGATCAAGCCCGACCGCTTCCAGCGCTCCGCCAAGCGTCCGGACCGCGACCGTGACGACCGCGGCGATCGGCGCCCGCGCCGCGACTGAGCGCGGCTCGGCATCCGGCCGGCGCCCGAGTCGCTGACGCAACTGCAAGGGATCACCGGCGACGCGCCGTCTGGGTCAGTCGCACCGCGGGGTGTCGCGCTGCTCGCCTTGCAGGTCGGGCGGGCAGGCGCGTCGGTCGGCAGGTCGGCGGGCGACTGAGCCGCGCGCGGCCATCGGGGCCCGTGAGGGGCGCGGCGGGCTGCGCCGGAGTGGTGATCAGCGAGCTGGCGAGCGGACCGGCAGCAGCAGCGCCAGCCCGACGAGCAGCACAGCGACGAGCCCAAGAACACCCCAGTACTGATGGCCTCCGAGCGTGACGAAGACGCCGAACATCATCGGGGCCAAGAAGACGGCGGCGCGGCCGGTCGTCGCATAGAGGCCGAAGACCTCTCCCTCGCGACCGGTGGGGATGCTGCGGGCCAGGAACGTACGCGACGCGGACTGGGCCGGGCCGACGAACATCGCCATCGCGAGGCCGAGGCCCCAGAACACGGCGGGCCCTCCGTCGTGGAGGACGAAGATCAGGATGCCGCCGACCACGAGCGCGACGAGCGAGACGATCATGACCGGCTTCGGTCCGAACCGGTCGTCGAAGAAGCCCGATGCCATGGTCACGATGCCCGCCACGACGTTGGCGGCGATGGCGAAGATGAGGACGTCCGCGGCGGTGAGCCCGAACGTACCGGTCGCCAGCACTCCGACGAAGGTGAACACTCCCGTGAGACCGTCGCGGAAGATCGCGCTGGCGAGCAGGAACCACACGGTCGTACGGCTCTCGCGCCACAGCGAGGCGACCGTCCCGAAGAGCACGCGGTATGAGGCGAAGAAGCCGATGCGCGCCGCGCCGGGCGTCGACGGCGTGTTCTCCGGCACCGCGAACAGCAGGGGCAGGGCCGACACGGCGAACCAGATCGCGGCGAGGAGCATCGACACGCGCACAGCCATGCCGTCCGCCCCCGTGACGCCGAACAGTCCTACCTCGGGCTTGATGAGCCCGAAGTAGAGCACCAGCAGAAGCACGATGCCGCCGAGGTACCCCATCCCCCAGCCGAAGCCGGAGACCTTGCCCACCGTGCGCGGTGTGGAGATCTGGGAGAGCATCGCGTTGTAGTTCACGCTCGCCAGTTCGTAGAAGACGGTGCCGACCGCGAGCAGCGTGAGCCCGAACCACAGGTAGGCGGTGTCTTCGCGGACGAAGATCATCAGGGCCAGCATGAGCACGACCACGCCGGTGTTGATGCCCAGCCAGCGCTTGCGATGGGCCGAGGCGTCCGAGCGTTGTCCGGTGATCGGCGCCGTGATGAGCACGACCAGGCCGGCGAGGGTGAGGGCCAGCGACAGGGCTTGCGACGTGGTCGCCGCGTCACCGAAGGCGCTGCCGGTGAGATACACGGTGAACACGAAAGAGGTCGCGACCGCGTTGATCGAAGCCGAGCCCCAGTCCCACAGCCCCCACGCGATGACAGCGCGACGAGAGGTCGCCGTCGGGGGAGTCATCGTCGTGGGTGCGGGCAGGTCGGGCAGTGACATGTTCGTCACGGTATGTCCCTTCGGTGAACACCGGGTGGCGCGTCGTTGCGCGTGCAGGTCACGTTACTCCCGGCATCCGGTCGAAAAGTTGAGCCGATTCATATCAACTTGCGTTTGACAGTCGCGGATGCCGCGGCTATCGTGGAACACATCGAAGTTGAGCCGTTAATACTCAACCCCGCAGACTTCTCAGAGCCGTTTCACGAAAGGGAACACACATGGCACGTGCAGTGGGTATCGACCTCGGGACGACGAACTCCGTCGTCGCCGTCCTCGAGGGTGGCGAGCCGAAGGTCATCACCAACGCCGAGGGCTTCCGCACCACCCCGTCGGTGGTCGCGTTCACCAAGGACGGCGAGGTGCTCGTCGGCGAGACCGCGAAGCGCCAGGCCGTCACCAACGTCGACCGCACCCTGTCCTCCGTCAAGCGCCACATGGGCACCGACTGGAAGACGCAGCCGATCGACGGCAAGCAGTACACGCCGCAGGAGATCTCCGCCCGCATCCTCCAGAAGCTCAAGCGCGATGCCGAGACCTACCTGGGCGACAGCGTGACCGACGCGGTCATCACGGTCCCGGCCTACTTCAACGACGCCGAGCGTCAGGCCACCAAGGATGCCGGTGAGATCGCGGGCCTCAACGTCCTGCGCATCATCAACGAGCCGACCGCCGCGGCCCTCGCCTACGGCCTCGACAAGGGCAAGGAGGACGAGCTCATCCTGGTGTTCGACCTCGGTGGTGGAACGTTCGACGTGTCCCTGCTCGAGGTGGGCAAGGACGACGACTTCTCGACCATTCAGGTGCGTGCCACCGCGGGCGACAACCGCCTCGGAGGCGACGACTGGGACCAGCGCATCGTCGACTACCTCATCAAGCAGTTCAAGGACACCACCGGCGTCGACGTCTCGGGCGACAAGATCGCCCTCCAGCGTCTGAAGGAGGCGGCCGAGCAGGCCAAGAAGGAGCTGTCGAGCTCGACCAGCACCTCCATCAACCTGCCCTACCTCTCGCTGACCGACTCGGGCCCCGTGTCGCTGTCGGAGACGCTGACGCGTGCCAAGTTCGAGGACCTCACCAAGGATCTCCTCGACCGCACGAAGAAGCCGTTCAACGACGTCATCGCCGAAGCGGGCATCAAGGTCGGCGACATCGACCACGTCGTGCTCGTCGGTGGATCGACCCGTATGCCGCAGGTCACCGAGCTGGTCAAGCAGCTCACCGGTGGCAAGGAGCCCAACAAGGGCGTGAACCCGGACGAGGTCGTCGCCGTCGGCGCCGCCCTGCAGGCCGGTGTCCTCAAGGGTGAGCGCAAGGATGTGCTGCTCATCGACGTCACCCCCCTGAGCCTCGGCATCGAGACCAAGGGTGGCATCATGACCAAGCTCATCGAGCGCAACACGGCCATCCCGACCAAGCGGAGCGAGACCTTCACGACCGCCGACGACAACCAGCCGTCGGTCGCCATCCAGGTCTTCCAGGGCGAGCGCGAGTTCACGCGTGACAACAAGCCGCTCGGCACCTTCGAGCTGACCGGCATCGCGCCCGCGCCCCGCGGCATCCCGCAGATCGAGGTCACCTTCGACATCGACGCCAACGGCATCGTGCACGTGTCCGCGAAGGACAAGGGCACGGGCAAGGAGCAGTCGATGACGATCACCGGCGGCTCGTCGCTGCCGAAGGAGGACATCGAGCGCATGGTGCGCGAAGCCGAGGAGCACGCCGCGGAGGACAAGAAGCGCCGCGAGGCCGCCGAGGTCCGCAACCAGGCCGAGACCCTTTCGTACTCGATCGAGAAGCTCATCAAGGACAACGAGGACAAGCTCCCCGACCAGGTGAAGACCTCGGTGCAGGCCGATGTCGACGCGCTGAAGACGGCGCTCGCGGGAGACGACGAGGATGCCGTGAAGACGGCGTTCGACAAGCTCAACGCCTCGCAGCAGCAGCTGGGTGAGGCCATCTACGCCTCGGCCCAGGCCGCCGGCGAGCCGGCCGACCCCACCGTCGCCGACCCCGGCAACGGCAGTGTCCCGAACCCCGAAGAGGACGTCATCGACGCCGAGGTCGTCGACGACGAGGACGAGAAGAAGTAAGAGAATCGAGCCATGACGAACAAGGACTTCGAAGAGCCCATCGACGAAGTCCCCGGTGACGAGGGGTCGGAGGCGCACGCCTCCGGCCCCGACTCGCAGGGGGACGCGCGCGAGGGCGACGACCTGACCGTCGACGACATCCTGGACGCGCCGCAGACCGACGAGGCCGCCGTCGCGGAGGCTTCGCCCGAGGACCGCGACCTGCTGTTGGACCTCAAGCGGGTGCAGGCCGAGTACGCCAACTACCGCCGTCGCACCGAGGACCAGCGCGAGGTGGAGATCGCCCGCGCCAAGGGATCGGTCGCCAAGGGGCTGCTGCCGGTGCTCGACGACCTCGACCGTGCCGACAAGCACGGTGACCTCGTGGACGGCTCGCCGCTGGCCGCCATCGCGGAGAAGCTCCGCGGCGTGGTCGCCCGCCTCGGTGTCGAGACCTACGGCGTCGCGGGGGAGATGTTCGACCCGCAGCAGCACGAGGCGATCTTCCACGCCCCGAACCCCGGGGGAGTGGAAGACGGCACGATCCTCGACGTCGTCGAGGTCGGCTACCGCTTGGGCACGATCGAACTGCGACCGGCCAAGGTCGTCGTCGCCGGTTCCGCCGACTGACGGGAGGAGGTGTCCATGGCCAGTCAGGATTGGTTCGACAAGGACTTCTACAAGGTCTTGGGCGTCTCCAAGGACGTGTCCGAGGCCGACCTGAAGAAGGCGTACCGCAAGCTCGCCCGCACGTATCACCCCGACTCCACGCAGGGCGATCCTGCGAAGGAGGCGAAGTTCAAGGAGATGAGCGAGGCGTATTCCGTGCTCTCGGACAAGAGCCAGCGCGAGGAGTACGACCAGATCCGCGCGATGGGTGCCGGCGGCGCCCGCTTCCAGGCCCCCGGCACCGGCAGCGGCGGCTTCGAGGACGTCTTCAGCCGTTTCGGCCAGTCCCGGGGGTCGGCGCAGTCGGCCGACTTCGACGACCTGTTCTCGATGTTCGGCCAGGGCGGGTTCACACAGGGCGGCGGCTTCGGCTCCGGGCGCTTCGGGCAGCCGACCGGCGGCTTCCGAGGGTACGGCGGACCGCAGCGCGGCGCGGACGTGACCGCGCGGACGACGCTCGACTTCCAGACCGCCGTCAAGGGTGAGACCATCACTCTCGCCGGCGAGGACGGCAAGCCGTTCAAGGTGAAGATCCCCGCCGGTGTCGCCGACGGCCAGAAGATCCGGCTGCGCGGCCGCGGCCGCCCGTCGCCCGATGGCGGCGAGCCCGGGGACATCGTCGTGAGCGTCACGGTGCGACCGCACCCCGTGTTCACCCGCGACGGGCTGAACCTGCGCGTCACCGTTCCGGTGACCTTCACGGAAGCCGCGCTGGGCGCCACCATCGAGGTGCCGACCCTGGGTGGCGACCCCGTCAAGCTGCGGGTCGCCCCGGGAACGCCCTCCGGGCGCGTGCTGCGCGTGAAGGGCCGCGGCGTGCACACCGCGAAGGGCACCGGTGATCTTCTCGCCGAGGTCCAGGTCGCCGTGCCGTCGCACCTCGACGAGCAGGCGAAGGAAGCACTGCAGCGCTTCCACGAGCTGGAGCCGAAGGAGAACCCGCGCGCCGACCTCATGGCCAAGGCCCGAGAGTGAGCATGGTCGACGAGCACCCCGATGAGGAAGCGCCGATCTTCGCGATCGCCGTCGCGGCGGAGCTTGCCGGCATGCACCCGCAGACCCTCCGTCAGTACGATCGGCTGGGCCTCGTCGTTCCCGGGCGCACGCAGGGCGGGTCGCGGCGGTATTCGCTGCGGCACGTGAAGCAGTTGCGCGAGGTGGGCTCCCTCTCGGCCGAGGGCATGAGTCTGCCGGCGATCTCGCGCCTGATCGAGCTCGAGAACGAGGCGCGCGGACTGCGCCGTCGCGTCGCCGAACTCGAGCAGCGTCTGCAGGAAGAGCTGGCTCGTCGCTCCCGCGTCTTCGCGGCGGGGGCGACGGGATCGGTCGTGACCCTCCGCCACGGCACGCGCGTGCGTCGGGCGACCGAGGTGGTGCTGTGGCGTCCGCTTCCGTCGGCGGATGCCGAGTCCGACGACTAGACGCTACGACGCGGTGCCGCCGGCGACGGCATCCAGGAAGGCGCCGTAGTCCGCCCGCGAAAGGGCGGCGTAGGCGTACGCCCACTCGACGATCGCCTCGGCGCACGCGCGCCCCTCACCGAGGTACCCGATGACCTTCGCGGCGTTCGGGGACTGGCCGTGGGCCCGGGCCAACACCGTCGCACAGGCCTGAGCGTAGCGACGGAACGGGCCGTCCTCGAGCGTTTCGGCGTCGATGCCGCCCTTCATGTCGCGGAACTGGCGCACGTAGTAGTCGGCGCGCTCACCGCGGAAGTGTCCGAGGAACGGGTCGGACGACCCCTGCAGAATGCGCTGCAGCGCCACGACACGCCCGCCCTGACCGTGACGGTCGACGAACGCCGTGAGCTCCTCCGGCTGTGCGCAGCTGCCGTACTGCTCGAGCACGCTGCGCCCCGCCCCTTTCACCTGCGTCAGCAGTGCCCACGCTGCCCACCCCGACGACCCGACGCGCCGGCGGCCGCCACCTCGGGCGTGACGCGCGTCAGCGTCGGAGGCTGCTCGACGAAGCGAAGTCGTGCGCGTCGCCGCAGGAGGCGACGAGGATGTCGGTGCGCGCTCCGGAGGCGAGGTCGTCCGCCATCAGCGCTGCCGTGCCCCGGTAGAACGCGAAGGGGCTGGCGGACATCAGCTCATCGCGGAGGGGCAGGAGCTCGGCGACCCGCGTGGCGGCCCGTGACAGGGTTCGTCGGGGGACGCTCCCGCTCGCTCATAACGCCACGATAGCGGCCGATGCCGGCGCGATCGGAGGACGCGATCAGTGGTCGGCGTCGAGGTCGAACAGCTCGATCTGGCGCACACGCACCGCGCGCGCCGCTCGGACGCGCACGGCGCGCGCGGCGAGAGCGTCCGTGAAGCGGAAGGGGGTCGTCCGATCGGCGGCGAGCGGCGTCGGAGCCGTGACCTCGGCCGCGTGCCACGACGTCCCGTCGGCGGACCACTCCCACTCCAGCGCGTCGTCGCCCACCGCGTCCACGGCGGTCAGGGTGGCGTCCGTCACGGACGTGATCTCGGGGAACAGCCACCCCACCCAGGCCCCCGGCCGCAGGCGCACGCCGCGGTCGCCGCCCGCAGCGCCGTCGTCGACGAGTCGGCGGGCGTGGCGCACGCCGGGCGCGTGGACGATGCGACCCGACCCGCCCGTCAGATCGGGGTGCCACGGGCGCACGGGGGTCGGCTCGTCGGCGCCCAGGCTCTCGGCGGGGTCGTCGCCGAACTCGAGCTCCAGGTCGACGTCGGCGCCGAGCGCATCCACCTCCAGCACGGCACGTGTGAGCGGCGCACCGTTGACCCGGGCGGCACGCAGCACATGGGCGTCCGCGTGCGGTCGCCGCGAGCGGATGCGCAGACGCGACCCGTCGCTGCGCGCGACGGTCACGTCGTCGAGCAGCGGCGAGCCGATGACGAGCTCGCCGGAACCCAGCTCGAGCGGATACAGTCCGATCGCCGCCCACAGCCACCACGCGCTCATCTCGCCGTTGTCCTCGTCACCGGGAAAGCCCTGGCCGATGTGGCCGCCCGCGAACAGGCGTCGTGCCAACCGATGTGCTGTCGCGCCGGCGAGCCAGGGCTGATCGGTCCCGGTGTACATGTACGGGATGTGATGCGCCGGCTGATTGGAGATGGCGCACATGCCGCTGCGCAGCGCCCGCGCCTCGCGCTGCTCGTGGATGACCTGACGGTAGGCGCCGGCGAACGCGGCATCCGCGGTCTCGGGCTCGGCGAACAGGCGATCGAGGTGGATGCGCAGGCCCTGTCGGCCGTCGTAGAGGGCGGCCAGGCCGGCGCGGTCGTGCACCGCGCTCACCGACATCCCCCAGGCGTTCGTCTCGACGTAGTCGCCGCCCCAGACGCGCGGATCGAAGCGTCCGCCCGCCGTCCGGCCGTCGGCGTCGCGTCCGCGGAAGAAGCCGACGACAGGATCGAACAGCTGCCGGTAGGCGAGGGCGCGGTTTCCCAGCCAGCGCGACAGCGCCTCATCGCGCGCGGCGTCGTCGCCCGATGACGCCGCCGACAGTCGGTCTGCCAGCCGCGCCAGCGCGGCGTCGCTGACGGCGTTCTCGATGCTCCAGCTCATGCCCTCGTGGATGGCCCGGGGGATGAAACCCAGGAAGCGTCCCCGCTCGATGCCCTTGCGTCCGCGGCGTGCGTCGGGTGCGCGCTCGGCGGCATTGCGCCATCCCGACGACAGGGCGGTGCGCGGGTCGTCGAGCAGTCCCCACCTTTCGCCGTCGGCGAGGATCTGGTCGCTGGAGGTGCCCACCATCGCGTCCACGTATCCGGGCGCCGTCCACCGCGGCATCCAGCCGTGACGTCGCTGCGGCTCCAGCATCCCGTCCAGCAGCTCCCGGGACCGCACCGGGTCGACCAGGCTCATCATCGGCCACGCGGTGCGGTAGGTGTCCCAGTACCCGTTGTTGACGGGGAGGCGCCCGGCCGCGATCGGCGCTCCGGTGCGCGTGTCGGTGTGCGCCCCGGCGGGGGTGAACGGATCGGCGTACGCCCACCGGGGACTCTCGGCGGATCCGACGTTCTCCTCCGCCGCGTTCGGGTAGAGGTGCAGGCGGTACAGCGCCGAGGCGAGCTGCGCACGGAGGTCGGTGTCGGCGAGGCCGCGGAAGGGGCGCTCGGATGCCGTGAGCTGCGGGATCTGCACGCTGTCGAGCACCGCGTCCCAGGCGCCGCGGGTACGATCGCGGATCTCGTCGAACGTCATCTCTTCCGGTGCCTCCAGGGCGAGCGCGCGCTGTGCCTGCTCGAGGGAGATGAAGGAGATCGCGATGCGCAGCTCGAGAGCGCCCGTGCCGGCGACGAAGCCCGCGCGTTCGCCTCGCCCGTCGTCGTCGAGGCGGCCCGAGCGGGCCGCATCACCTCGCACGACACCCGCGAAGAACGTCCGTGGCCCGTTGCCCCACCACGGGTCGGCCTCGCCCACCCAGCCCCGCACGCTGTCGCCCTGCGCGATGACGGTGCCGTGGGCTCCCGGCTGGTCGATGATGAAGCCGACCTCCGCGTCGGAGTCGTCGCCCTCGACGCGGAAGAGGCCCACGTGGTCGGTCGCCGTCGCCTCGATGCGCAGGCCGCCGTCGAGCATCGCCGACCAGACATGCGGGTGGGCGCGCTCGCTGCCCGGGGCGATCCAACGCCGCCGCGCGGTCGGCGCCGAGACCGGGATGCCGTCGAAAGGCATGACCTGCAGCACGCCGCGGTCGCCGATCCACGGACTCGGCTGATGCGAGAACTGCACGGCCTCGAGGCGGCGACCCCGCTCGTCGTCGTGGACGAAGGGGCGGTACGGCCAGCGCTGGTCGCGGGCGTCGGTCGCCGGGGTGAGGAAGGTGAACCCGTGGGGCACCGCGACCGCGGGCACCGTGTTGCCGCGCGAGAACCGGTCGCCGGCGTGCGAGCCCCGCCGGGTGTCCACGCGTTCGGCGGGTGAGGGGGTGGATGCCGACAGCTCCTCGACACGCAGCTCGACGAAACCGGTCACCTCGTCGGGGGTGCCGGCGTCGGTCGCGAGCGCGCTCGTTCCCAGGACGATCTCGACCTCCGCGGTCCGCCCTGCGAAGGGGGCGAGACTCACGGTGTCGGCGTTCCACTGCTCGGGCATGCTCCACGCCGCCGCGAACTGGCTGTCCGCGTCGAGGCGAAAGCCGTAGCGGTCGCGCACGCGCGTGTCGTCGCTGAGATGTTCCGCGCCGACGCGGGCGTCGACCGTCACCGCGAGCGGCGCCCATGGTGCGTGCACCGCGGCATCCCCGTCGGCGTAGAACGCCCAGTGCAGCACCGTGTCGGCGGTGCAGACGACCGCGTCGAGCCCGGGCACCGCGACGCGCTGTGCACCCTCGCCCGGCCGGAAGCCGAAACGGAACACGGGGCCTCCGAGGACGCCTGCGTGCGGGCGCGACGAGGGCGGATCGGCGGGGCCGTCCGCCGGCTCCAGGAAGATCATGCGGGGTCGATCCGCAGCACCGGACCCGCTTCGCCGGCGACCACGTCGTCGACGACCCGGAGTGATCGGGCGAGTTCGTCGACGGCGGGGATCACCGTGCCGAAGCGCTCCCGATCGCCCCCGGTCGCCGTCACGGTGATCAGATGCGTCCCGGTGTCCCAGGTGTAGGTGGCGAACGGCGGCGGCGTCGCGGTGCCGCTCCGGGCCGGCGGAGTCGGCATGACCAGCCGTTCTCCCGTGCCCAGATACGTGCCGCGGAAGTCCTCGGTGTCGTCGTACTCCATCGGCATCATGGCGCGCGCGGTCCGCAACTGCGGCGTGAGCTGCTGGATCTGCGCCATGACGACGACCAGCTCGGGGTCGGACCTCCACACCCAGACCAGGACGCGTCCGGCGGCCTTGCGCATGAGCGCGGGCGCCGCCTGGCTCATCGCCCAGGCGGCGAACGCGCCGCCCGGGCGCGCCTCGGCGCCCAGTACGCCGTTGGCCTGACCCAGCAGCATCCGGATCGCCTTCTTGCGGGCGCGACGTCCCCGCAGTCCGAACGAGTCGGTGATGGGAACCCAGCGCGTCGGGTCGGCATCGGCGGTCAGTCGGGCCATGACACCACGTTACGCGGGACGGGTCCTTCCCGGCGGCAACAGGGCCCTCGGGTAGACTTCCCTGGGTGGCTCCGTGATCCGCGGTCTTGCCGCCGCCGCACAGATAGGCCTCGCACCCCGTGACCGACTCCGCGACACCCGACGACCCGCATCCCGCGCCTCGGCCGCTCACGATCGTCATCGCTGCCGACACGTTCAGCCCCGACGTCAACGGCGCTGCCCGCTTCGCCGAGCGCCTCGCGGCCGGACTCGCCGCTCGTGGGCACGACGTGCACGTCATGACGCCGAGCGTGAAGCACTCTGTGCACGGCACCTTCCACGAGATCATCGAGGGCCAGCGGCTCACCGTGCACCGTCCACCCGGGTGGCGCTGGCCTCCGCACGACTGGCTGCGCTTCGTGTTGCCGTGGATGGCCAAGCACTACTCGCGCAGACTTCTCGACGAGGTGGCCGCCGACGTGGTCCACAGCCAGTCGCACATCGTCCTCGGGCGTGCGCTCACCCGCATCGCGCGCCAGCGCGGCATCCCCGTGATCGCCACCAACCACGTCATGGCCGAGAACATCCTCGACTTCACCACCCTGCCGCCCCTGCTGGACAAGGTGGTCGTCAAGCTCGCGTGGGACGACGCGAAACGCACGTTCGACATGTCGCGCGCGGTCACCACGCCGACGCGCAAGGCCGCGGAGTTCCTCGAGAGCACGATCGACATCACGGGCGTCATCCCGATCAGCTGCGGCATCGACAAGCGCAACTACACGCCGAACCTGACCCCGCGGCCCCACAACCGCGTGCTGTTCGTCGGTCGGCTGACCACCGAGAAGCACGTCGAGGTCACGCTCGCGGCGATCGCGAAGCTCGCGCCGGAACTGCCCGACATCGCATTCGACATCGTCGGGGGCGGCGACCAGCGCCGCGCGCTGGAGCAGACTGCGCAGCGCCTCGGCATCCAGGATCGGGTCACGTTCTACGGGCGCGTCGAGGAAGACGAGCTGCGCGCTGCGTACACGCGCGCCGACGTCTTCGCGATCGCCTCGATCGCCGAGCTGCAGTCCATCGCCACCATGGAGGCGATGGCCTCGGGGCTGCCGGTCGTCGGTGCGAACGCCGTGGCTCTGCCGCACCTCGTCCACGACGGGGAGAACGGGTACCTGTTCGCGCCGGGCGACGTCGACGACCTCGCCGACAAGCTGCGCCGCGTGCTGACGGCCCCGCCGGAGGAGTACCTGCGCATGCAGCAGGCGTCGCTCGACGGGGTGGAGATCCACGACATCGAGAAGACCCTCGACACGTTCGAGAAGCTCTACCGCGGCGAGCCCCTCGACGGCTGACATGCGCCTGCTGTTCGATGCGCGGTACATCCGCACCGACTTCCATGACGGCATCAGCCGGTACTCGGCCGAGCTCGCCGCGGCCGTCGCCGGTGGCGCGGCCGCGCGGGGTGTGGAGGTCGTGTTCCTGATCCACGACGAGGCGCAGCGGGCTCTCCTGCCGGAGGGTGCACGTGCGCTGCGGATTCACGCCCCCACCGCGGTGCGCGAGCCGTTCACGGCGCTCCTGCTGAACCGGTATCGTCCAGACGCCCTGTTCTCACCGATGCAGACGATCGGGGTGCTCGGCCGTCGCTTCGGTGTGATCCTCACCCTCCACGACACGATCTACTACCGGCATCGCACGCCGCCGCGGAATCTTCCCTGGTACGTCCGCGTCGGCTGGCGGCTGTTCCATCTCTCATACGTTCCGCAGCGCCTCACGCTCAACGCCGCCGATCTGGTCGCGACCGTCAGCGAGACGAGCGCGGCCGAGTTCGCCCGCGTGCGCCTGACGAAGCGGGCCGTCATCGTCGTCCCGAACGCGCCGCAGCGCCTCGGCGACCTGCTGCCGGCGGGCGTCCGGGTTGAGCCCGGCGCCGACAACCTCGTCTACATGGGCTCGTTCATGGGGTACAAGAACGTCGAGACCCTCATCCGCGCCATGGCGGAGCTTCCCGGACGTACGCTCCATCTGCTGTCGCGCATCTCGCCCGACCGTCGCGCTGAGCTCGAGCGTCTCGTCGATGGCCGCGGGGGTGCGGTGCGCTTCCACAACGGTGTGACGGATGCCGAGTACGCCGGGCTTCTGGCCGAGCGGGCCGTGCTGGTCTCGGCATCCCTCGACGAGGGCTACGGGCTTCCGGTCGCCGAGGCTCTCGCGCTGGGCGTTCCCGCTGTCGTCACCGACATGCCGATCTTCCGAGAGGTCGCCGGCGACGGTGCGCTGTACGCGCCGGGCACGGATGCCGCGGCTTTCGCCGCCGCGGTGCGTGCGATCGACGATCCCGAGCGCCGTGACGCGCTCATCGCCGCCGGATCGGCGCACATCGCGCGCTTCTCGTGGCAGCGATCGGCCGACGTGCTGCTGGATGCGCTCGACCGGCTGCCGCGACGGCGCTGACACCCCGGCGGCGGCGTTTCGACTCGCTGCGCTCGCTCAACGACCGGAGCGAGTGCCGCCCCCGGTCGTCGAGCGAGGCGCACGGCGCCCGCCGGGTAAACGGCGTCCTCACGGCAGGCGCGACCGGTCGGTCCGCACCGGCCGGTAGTCGTCGGTGATGAGGGCGCGAACGGTCGCGCCGACCGATACGACGATGACGAGTGTGAGAACGAGGAAGAAGATGAGCATGGCAGAAAAGCTATGCCCGTAGCCGAAGAGTCATGAGTGGCAGAACTGCTCAAAGGAGTAGGATTCCTGCCATGAAGACCATCGCCTGCGTCGTCCAGCCCGGTTTCGCTCCCTTCGAGTTCGGTCTGGCCTGCGAGGCGTTCGGGCTCGATCGGTCGGACGACGGCATCCCGAACTTCGACTTCCGCGTCGTCGCGCCCGACCCGGGCGCGGTGCCGAGCAACCTGCGCTTCTCGATCAACGTCGACGACGATCTGTCGTTCGCCGACGAGGCCGATCTCGTCGTCATCACCCCGATCCCGCGCGACCAGTGGGCACACGTGGACGAACGCGTGTCCGCCGTGGTCCGCCGCGCCGTCGAGCGAGGCGCCTGGGTGCTCACGGTCTGCAGCGGCTCGTTCGTGGTGGCGGCTGCCGGGGTGCTGGATGGACGGCGTGCGACGACCCATTGGCGCTACGCCGACACGATGGCCGAGATGTATCCGCGCATCGACGTCGACCCCAACGTTCTGTACGTCCAGGACGGGCGCATCATCACCAGCGCCGGCACGGCAGCAGGGCTGGACGCATGCCTTCACCTGCTGCGCCTCGAGCTCGGCGCCGAGATGACCAACACGATCGCGCGCCGCATGGTCGTCCCTCCCCAGCGCGACGGCGGCCAGGCGCAGTTCATCGCGAAGCCGCTGCCCGAATCCACCTCGCTCTCGCTCACACCGGTCACCGAGTGGATGCTGGAGAACCTCACCCTCGATCTGTCGGTTGACCAGCTCGCCGCCCGCGCGCACATGTCGCCGCGCACCTTCGCCCGCCGATTCAAAGCCGACTACGGCACGACGCCCGCGGCCTGGCTGGGACGCCAGCGCATCATCCACGCGCAGCGTCTGCTCGAGCAGACCGATCTGGGCCTGGATGCCATCGCGTCGGCGTGCGGGTTCGGCTCGGCGGCCGTCCTGCGGCAGAACTTCGCGC
Organism: Microbacterium sp. MRS-1; assembly: GCF_000585455.1. Taxonomy (NCBI): domain Bacteria; kingdom Bacillati; phylum Actinomycetota; class Actinomycetes; order Micrococcales; family Microbacteriaceae; genus Microbacterium; species Microbacterium sp. MRS-1. The sequence continues at coordinate 19,575 of NZ_JAUF01000020.1, read as the reverse complement.
GCACCCTGGGGCTCACGCCCACCGCCTACCGCGCGCGCTTCACGTGCACGACGCCGCCCGCGCAGCTGGAGGCGATGGCCTCCTGACCGCGCGCGTCAGGCCAGGCGGATCGTGCGGGCCAGCTCGTCGACCACCGGGTCGAGAGCCTCGGCGAGGGGAAGGTCGGAGCTGGCGGTCATCACGACGATGTCGCGCTCGACGGTTCGCCACACCCAGTTGGTCGCCCGGACGATCGTGTCGGCCTCGGTGCGCACCCACCGGGTGGATTTGATTCCCGCTCCGAGATGCTCCGAATCGAACGGCACCACCTCGGGCTCGCGGGCGGCCGGTGCCTGCCTCTCGTGTGTGAGGTCGACCAGCGCGACATCGTCGCGATGCGGCATGTCGTAAACGTCGACGATCGCGTGCGGCGCGGTGATGTTCGGCAGATGCACGAAGCGGATCGTTCCCGATCGGTTGCTGCGCACCGCGCCGACCAGGTACGCCCGCAGCCAGTCGACCAGCTCTGCGGGTGCGGCCGTGCGGCCTTCGCCGCCGAAGGCGCGTGCGACGGCATCCGCCCACTGCTCCTCGTCGCCGAACGACTCCCAGGGGAAGAGGTTCGGCACGTAGACCCAGCGGTCCAAGTCGTAGTCCATGTCGATGGCCATGAGGTTCCTCTCAGTCCCAGCGAAGCGTCTGCAGCAGCAGATCGCCGAGCTCCGCGAGGGCGTCGACGATCGGTGCGAGTTCGGGGTCGACCGTGCCGCTGATCGTACAGATCGCGACCAGCTGCCGATCGCTATCGGCAATCGGCCATCGGAAGCGCACTCTCATCAACGGTGCCATCTCGTCGGCTCTTGTCGGCACGGCGAACCTCTCGGTTGCTCGAACGGCCTCGCCTGCGGATGTCGTCACGGTCTCGCTGATCTCGGATGCCGAGGGCTCCGGGTCGTCGCCTGTGGGTGCCGGGCCGGTGCTGATCGCGATCGCCAGCGATACCGGCGCGCGCCACGGCACGCCCATCGGCACGATGAGGTCGAGTACGCCGGCCTCGCGGGCGCTGCGTGCGGAGGCGACGAGCTGAGCGGCGGTCCGGTCGATCTGCGGGCCGTAGCTGTCGCGCGGCAGGTCCCGATAATGCCGACGGACGAGGTCGGCGATGTCGTCGTCTGTGGAGTGGGCGACGGGGATGAGCAGGAAGCCCGGCGGCAGCACGAGCCGGTAGCGCGGGGGCGCGATCTCGTTCATGGTGTCCCTCACTGTCGCGGCGGACGGCGCCGCGCCCGGTTGCGATTCCAGTCCCACGGGCGGCGCGGGGCGCGACGCACGATCTCCTTCGGCGGCACCACCGTACCGTCCTCGTCGATGTACTCCCGCCACGTTCGCGGCACCAGGCGCATTCCGCTCAGCAGCATGCGTGCGACGGTGATGATGATCAGGAAGAACTGGATGAACACGAGGTTGTCGACCCCGAAGAAGTTGAGTCGGCCCTGGTGGGCTTCCGCCGCCGCGGCGGCCGCGGCGATGTAGAGCGTCGTGCTGAAGGTCAGCACGAGCACCGTCAGAAGTGTGCTCCGCGTCGTTGCCCGCAGGCCCCGCAGCGGCAGCGGCAGCGAACCTAGTGTCAGCGCCACGAGCAGCAGCGTCATCGGGTATGCCGCCCACCACGGCGGCATGAAGGCGGGAAAGCTGTCGGGCACGTTGCCAGTGTTCGCGAACGAGCCGGTCACGGGCTGTCCTACCAGTAAGCCGATCGTCGGGAGCGCACCGAAGATGATCCAGAGGATGGTGGCGAGGAACAGGCCGTCGCCGAAGCGGGCCTCCCACGCGACCCGACGTGGGAGATTCACTTGAGCGAGGGCAGGCTCCACGCTGCCCCCATCGGCGCCTCGAACAGCCCCGGAACGAATCCGTACGCCTCGTTGAGGCCGCTGGTGAGGGTGCCCAGCGGCGTCTGGACTCCCCTCTGGTCCTGAACCCAGTCCACCAGCTGGTCGCTGCGGTTGATCCCGATTCCGACCATGTTGTAGGCGTCGAGCGACGAGCCGATCTTGCCCATCGTGCCGACGACGCCTTTCAGGCTGTCGACACTGCTCGTCACGAGGTTGTCGATGGCGCCCCCGGCGCCCAGCCGTGCCTGCGACGCGATCTGGTCGAACTCCGAGATGATGATGCTGTCCGATTCGCGGATGGCCTTCATCGCGTCGTCGCCCCAGTGCGTGACCACCTGCGCGAAGTTCGGCCGCGCAGACAGCACGCTCGCGCTCTCCTCGGCCACCATCCGCATCGGCTGACGGACCGAGCCGACCAGGCCCCGATCGAGCAGATTGCCGATGACCTGGCGAGCGCCGTTGCCCCAGACCATCCCCGGGCTGCGCACCGCCAGCGTGGCCGCACGGCCGCCGCGCAGGGCGACCGTGCCGAGCTTGATGCCGGCAAGTGCGGCGCTGCCGACACCGAAGGTCAACACGCCGATGGCATCCAGCGCGAAGTCGAACCATGACCCGTCGCCCGACGAGGCCAAGAGGAAGCTGAGACCCATCGACAGGACGGCGAGCCCCAGCGCGATGGGTGCGAGTACGGGGAAGAAGATCGACAGCACGCCGACGATGGCGGTGACGACCGTCAGGATGTCCTTGACGACCTTCAGCCACTCCGCGTTCTGGTTCACCCAGTCCAGGACGTTGTCCCACCACGAATCGTTGAGCTCATCGCTGGACACCGTCTGCGAGATCGTGGATGCCGCGGCGTCGCCGGCCCGCTGCACGCGCTCGAGCGCGGCGTCGTACGCGGCCTGAGCGTGGGAGAGGTCCGTCGCGGCCGTCGTGCTCATCGAGGAGTAGCGCCGCGCGGCATCCGTCGCCTCGGCGAGCTCGCCCGGGTCGACGGTCTGCTGGGTCGCGTCGCGGGCCTCCGAGAGATGGCGCTGCGCGTAGCTGTGCCGACGCTGCGCGTCGTCATGCGCCGCGATGGCGGAGGCCGCCTGTTGCTGCGCCTGCTCGAGCTCGTTCGCGAAGGTGCTCAGCGCGGAGCCCGCGACCTCGTAGCGCTCGCGGATGCGTGCGAGGTAGGTCTTCGTGTCGCCGATCGTGCCGGCCAGGGCGTCGACGGCGTCGCTCGTCTCCTGCTGCGACGCGTCGATGACCGCCTGCAGCATCTCCACCGCCTCCGACACTGCGCGGGCCGTGGAAGTGTACCGCGAGGCGTGTCCGCGAATGCCGGCGACGTCGCCGCCGATGGGTGTCATGCTCATCCGTTGCTCCCCTCCGTGAGCTTGTCGGCCAGCTGGCTGTCGACGCCTTCGAACGCATCGGCGGCGCCGTCGGCGCGCTTCTGGAGCTGGTCCACGCGATCGGTGAGGTCTTTGCGGCGCCGGTCCCATCCTGACGTGAACTCGTCGACGGCGGACGCGAGTCCGGGGTGCGGGATCATCCCCGACAGGTCGCGCGCGTCGCCGTCTGCGGCAGTGAGGGTGCCGTGGACGGTCGCGAGCTGGTTCGCGAGGTTTCGGAGGTTCTCCGTATTGACGACGAGATCGGCCACGCCGTCACTCTAGGTGAGCCCCGGAATCGTCGCGATGGGGAGGACTGCCCATCGCCGCACCGCTTGCCGCGCGCATCACGTTTTGATAAAGTTGAGTCCAGAGGGCTCAAGTTTGAGCCTCGAAGATTTCAAGGAGAAGCGATGAACGCACAACCGCAGCCCGGTCAGGAGGAGCAGCAGAGCGCCCTCGAACAGTTCGGCATCAACCTGACCGACCGTGCGCGCCAAGGCAAGCTCGACCCCGTGATCGGCCGCGACAGCGAGATCCGACGTGTCAGCCAGGTGCTCACGCGCCGCACGAAGAACAACCCCGTCCTCATCGGCGAGCCCGGCGTCGGCAAGACCGCCGTCGTAGAAGGCCTCGCCCAGCGCATCGTCGCGGGCGACGTCGCCGAGTCGCTGAAGGACAAGGAGCTCGTCTCCCTCGACATCTCCGCGCTCGTCGCCGGTGCGATGTACCGCGGACAGTTCGAGGAGCGCCTCAAGAGCGTCCTCAAGGAGATCACCGAGTCCGAGGGGCGCATCATCACCTTCATCGACGAGCTGCACGTGCTCATGGGTGCGGGAGGCGGCGAGGGGTCGGTCGCGGCATCCAACATGCTCAAGCCGATGCTCGCGCGTGGCGAGCTTCGCTTGATCGGTGCCACGACGCTCGACGAGTACCGCGAGTTCATCGAGAAGGATGCCGCGCTTGAGCGCCGGTTCCAGCAGGTCTATGTCGGCGAGCCGAGCGTGGAGGATACCGTCGCGATCCTCCGCGGCCTCAAGGAACGCTACGAGGCGCACCACAAGGTCGCGATCGCCGACGGGGCGCTGGTGGCCGCGGCATCCCTGTCGAACCGCTACATCCCGAGCCGCCAGCTGCCCGACAAGGCGATCGACCTGATCGACGAGGCCGCGTCGCGCCTGCGCATGGAGATCGACTCCGCACCTCTCGAGATCGACGAGCTGCGCCGCCACGTCGACCGCCTCAAGCTCGAAGAGCTGGCCCTCAAGCGCGAGAAGGATGCCGCGTCGAAGGAGCGGCTGGCGACGCTTCGCGAGACCCTCAAGGTCGAGCAGGCGCGCCTCGACGAGCTGCAGGCGCGATGGGAGCGTGAGCGCGCTTCGCTGAACGCGGTCGGCGACCTCAAGACGCGCCTCGACCAGGCGCGCGTCGAGGCGGAGCGCGCCCAGCGCGAGGGCAATCTCGAGAAGGCTTCGCGGCTGTACTACGCCGAGATTCCGGCGCTGGAGCGACAGGTCGCGCAGGCCGAGAACGCGGAGGCCGCCGAGGGCGGCGAGCGGATGGTGGGTGACCAGGTGACGGATGCCGATATCGCCGCCGTCATCGCTGCGTGGACCGGCATCCCCGTCGGACGCCTGCTGCAGGGCGAGAGCGAGAAGCTCGTGCACCTCGAGGCCGAGCTCGGCAAGCGGCTGATCGGCCAGAAGGACGCCGTGAAGGCGGTGGCCGATGCGGTGCGCCGCTCGCGCGCCGGCATCAGCGACCCGAACCGGCCGACGGGCTCGTTCCTCTTCCTCGGACCCACGGGTGTCGGCAAGACCGAACTGGCCAAGGCGCTCGCCGAGTTCTTCTTCGACGACGAGCGTGCGATGGTGCGCATCGACATGAGCGAGTACGGCGAGAAGCACGCCGTCGCGCGGCTGGTCGGCGCCCCTCCGGGATACATCGGCTACGAGCAGGGCGGACAGCTCACCGAGGCCGTTCGCCGCCGGCCCTACTCGGTCGTGCTGCTCGACGAGGTGGAGAAGGCGCACCCGGAGGTGTTCGACATCCTCCTGCAGGTGCTCGACGACGGCCGGCTCACCGACGGTCAGGGGCGCACGGTCGACTTCACCAACACGATCCTGATCCTGACGTCGAACCTCGGCTCGCCGATCCTCATCGACCCGACGCTCACGCTCGCGCAGAAGCGTGAGCAGGTCATGGCGCTCGTGCGCACGGCGTTCCGCCCCGAGTTCCTCAACCGGCTCGATGACATCGTGATGTTCCATGCGCTCAGCCAGGACGACCTGGCTCAGATTGTTGAGCTGTCGGTCGATGCTCTGCAGCGACGGCTGCGCGATCGTCGGCTCACGCTGGCGGTCACCCCCGACGCGCGGGCGTGGCTCGCCGAACGCGGGTACGACCCGATCTTCGGGGCCCGTCCGCTGCGTCGCCTCATCCAGTCCGAGATCCAGGACCGGCTCGCGATGGCGCTGCTCTCGGGCGGTGTCCGAGACGGCGACCTCGTGCGCGTCGACGTCGCCGCCGACGGCTCGAGTCTCGTGCTCACCAGCGCAGGAGCGGCACCCGACGAGAGCGGGGATGCCGCGGCATCCGACGATGACGACGTGATCGAGGCCGAACTGCTCGACGACTGACAACTCGCGAAAAACCACTCCGGATGCGAAAAACCACTCCTGCACGTGTTTCTCGTGCGGGGAGTGGTTTTTCGTGCGGGGAGTGGTTTCTCGCGGGGCGGGGCGTCGGGGGCGGCGCCGCGCGTCAGTCGTTGACGATGAGCGACTCCGCGATGGGGCGGCGCACGCGCGGGGCCAGCTCGCGCTCGCGCAGCGCCTCGGGAGCGGCGTCGATGTCGCCGAGGGCGCCGACGGCCATCACGGTCACGGCCACGAGATCGTCGCCGAAGCCGAACGCCGCGGCGATCGCGTCACGGTCGAAGCCGCCCATCTGGTGGGTGTGCAGGCGCGAGGCGTGCGCCTGAACCGTGGAGTGGGCGGCCGCCTGGCCGGTGTCGTACGCGGCCCACGGCAGCGGCTTGCCGTCGAGCGCGGCGGCCGATGCGAAGACGACGAGAGCGGCGGCGTCTGCAGCCCACGACTGGTTGAAGCCCATCAGGGCGTCCACGATCTGCGCGTGCGCGGCCGAGCCGCGGCGCGCGACCACGAAGCGCCACGGCTGCGTGTTGTTGGCGGACGGCGCCCAGCGGGCCGCCTCGAGCGCGCTGGCGAGCGCATCCTCGTCGATCGGCGTCGCGGGGTCGAAGATACGGGTGCTCCAGCGCTCGGCGAGGACGTCGAGAATCGGCGCGTCGGTGTCGGCGGGGTGTGCGGCGATGGTGCTCATGGTCGTCTCCTGAAGAAGGATGAAGGACGGTTTGTCGGTGGAACGCCATCGGCCCGGTCGATGCAACCGTATGCAACCGACGTCTTGTTCCCGTGAGGACCTATGAGTTTGCCGGCGGCGGAAGGATGCCGGAACTTCCGCGCTCATGACGGCGCCCCGCGCCCCCGCGTCTCGTTAGCGTGGCGTCATGACCACCATCGCGACGGCCGACCTGTACGACGAGCGCGGGGACGCGCTGGACTCGCTCGCCCTGCAGCTGCACGACTTCGGCGGACGGGCGGCGTTCGACGGCCCGGTCCGCACGATCCGCTGCCACCGTGACAACGCGCTCGTCAAGGCGACGCTCGCGACCCCGGGCGAGGGCGCCGTGCTCGTGATCGACGGCGGCGGCTCGCTGGAATCGGCGCTCGTGGGCGACCTGATCGCGGCATCCGCGGTCGCGAACGGTTGGGCCGGCCTCATCGTGCACGGCGCGATCCGCGACCGGGTTGCGATCGCCGCGCTCGATCTCGGTGTCAAGGCCCTCGGCTCGAACCCCCGCAAGAGCGCCAAGGCGGGCGTCGGCGCGCTCGACGTGCCGGTGGAGATCGCCGGCGTCGTGTTCCGTCCCGGGGCCCATGTCTGGGCGGATGCCGACGGCGTGCTCGTGGAGCGCTGACACGCGGCGGCGGCATCGACTGGCAGACTGATCCCGGAAACCGGGGGCCGTGCGCCCGAGACAGCCGAGGAGAGGTGAACGGTGCCGCTGATCTTCCTGCTGGGCTTCGTCGTGATCGGTCTGTGGTCGGTCGTCGCTCATCGTTTCGAACGCACCGGCGTGGCCGGTCCGGCCGTGCTCGCTCTTGCCGGAGCGGTGCTCGTGCTCATCGACGTCACCGGCTTCTCCGATGCGGTGGGCAGTGACGCCGCCGAGCACGTCGTGGAGCTGATCCTCGCCGTGCTGCTGTTCGTCGACGCCTGTGAGGTGAGCGGCGGCGTCTTCGGCGGCGAAGGAAGGACGATCGCTCGGCTGGTGCTCGTGGCCTTGCCGCTGTCGATCCTGGCGGTCGTGGTGAGCGGACTGTTCCTGCTGCCCCACCTCAGCCTGTTCATCCTGATCGTCATCGCGTGCGTGATCATGCCGACCGACTTCGCGCCGGCGGCGACGCTGCTGCGCTCGCCGCGCATCCCCGCCCGCGTGCGCCAGATCCTGAATGTCGAGAGCGGCTACAACGACGGGCTGGTCTCGCCGGTGTTCGGCATGGCACTGGCCGCGGCGATCGCCTGGCCGACGATCCTGGCGGCGGTCAACTCCGACAACCTGTCGCCCGAGAACCAGTCGCAGCTCGAGGAGAGGCTGGGTGAGTTCTTCGAGGCGTTCTTCGGGGCGGTTCCGGCCACCGCGATCGCCATCCTCGTCGGAGCGATCGTCGGCGGAGCCTTCGGCCTGTGCGTGCGCTGGGCGTCGCGCCGGGGCTGGGCCGACGCCCCCGGCATCCGCTACGTCATGCTTCTCGTTCCGCTCATCGCCTTCGGCGTCGCGACACTCAGCGACGTCGCGGCGAACGGCTTCGTCGCGGCCTTCGTGGCCGGCATCGTCTACCGCATCGCACGGACGAGGCGCACCGATGAGCGCACCATCCCGCACGCCGAGATCCTTCTCGTCGAAGAAGCCGGCACCCTCGCCGCCAACATCGTGTGGTTCGTCCTGGGGGCCATGACCACCGTTGTCATCGTCAACGGCGTGGACTGGCGTCTGCTCGTGCTCGTTGCCCTGGCGCTCACGCTGTTCCGCATCGTGCCGGTGTACGTGTCGATGCTGGGATCGCCCGTCCCGTGGGGGTCGCGCACTCTCATCGGGGTCGTCGGTCCGCGCGGCACGGCGACGATCGTGTTCGGGCTGCTGGCGTTCAACAAGCTGCCCGACGCGGAGGCGTACGACGTCCTCGCGATCATGGTGTTCACCGTCGTCGGCAGCATCCTGCTGCACGGCATCGCCGTTCCGCAGTTCGTCAATCGGCGGATGCCGGTGCTCGCGCCGCCCGCGACGGCACCGGCATCCGCCGATCACTGACCCGACGGGCTCATCCCGCGAGCGCCTCGGAGAGCTTGACGCGCGCTCCCATCCGCAGCAGCGAGTTCTGGTAGATCTTCGCGCCCACCCAGATGGCCGCCGCGCACGTGACCAGCATGATGGCGAGCGACAACAGCGGCTCCCACCACTGCGCATCACCCAGGAAGATGCGCACGGGCATGCCGACGGGGGCCGAGAACGGCACGTAGGACATGATCGTCATCACCAGCGGGTTGTCGTTGAAGAAGATGACGAGGAAGTACGGCGCCATCACCAGCATGGTCAGCGGCGTCGTGGTCGAGCCGATGTCCTCCATCCGCGACACCATCGCGGCCGCGGCGGCGAACAGTGCGGCGAGCAGGATGAAGCCGAAGAGGAAGAAGACGGCGAACCAGGCGATGGGGGCGCCGAGCCCGGCGAGCAGGCTGCTCTGCCCGGTGACGGTGAAGCCGATGATCGCGATCGCGGCGAGGCCGATGATCTGGCCCATCGCGAGGATCGTGTTGCCGATGACCTTGCCGGCCAGCAGCGCCCGTACGGGGACGGCGGAGATGAGCAGTTCGACAACGCGAGTCTGCTTCTCCTCCACGACGGACTGCGCGATCGTCGAGCCGAAGGTCAGTGCCGCCATGAAGAAGATGAGCCCGAATCCGAGCGCGACGAGGTAGCGCAGTCCCGGGTGCACGCTCGACGGGTCGAGCAGCTCCACCTGCGGGGTGAGGCTCAGCGCTTGCAGCAGGGACGACGGGGGCGTCTCCTTCGCGACGACGGTGTACTCGAACGGCGCGGCGCCGCCGGGGATGAGCGCGGCGTCGACGGTGCCGTCCTGCACCAGAGCCCGCGCCGCATCGGCGTCGGCGACCTCGGTCGACTTCACGAGCGGGTTCTCGGCGACCGAAGCCGCGGTGTCGGCGGTGACGGCGACGGGGGTGCGGCTGTCGGACTGTGCCGAGAAGCCTCCCCACAGCACACCGACGAGCGCGAGCACGAAGAGGATGCCGGTGGAGATGAGATAGGCCTTGCTGCGCAGCTTGGATCCCACCTCGCGTTCGGCGACGAGCCACGTGCTCTGGGCGAAGGACGGAGCGCCGACATTCACTGGATGACCTCCTTGAAGATCTGGGCGAGAGAGGGCTGCTGGGGGGAGAAGCTCGCGACATCGCCGGAGGAGACCGCGCGCTGCAGCACGCGCTGCGCGGCGGCATCCCCGTCGACGTCGAAGAGTGCATAGCCGCCGTCGAAGGAGAGCACATCGACTCCGGGCTCGTCGCGGAGCCAGCCGAGATCTCCCCCGGAGATCAGTTCGTAGCGGTGCTGGGCGTGCTCGGCGCGGAGGGCGTCGCGCGTGCCCGCCGCGCGGATCGTGCCGTCCGCGATGATGACGAGGTCGTCGCAGAGCCGTTCGACGACGTCGAGCTGGTGCGACGAGAACAGCACGGCCGCGCCCTGGGCCGCCCGCGCCTGCAGCACGCCCGCGACGACATCGACGGCGAGCGGATCGAGACCCGAGAACGGCTCGTCGAGGATGAGCACCTGCGGGTCGTGCACGAGAGCGGCGGCGATCTGCGCGCGCTGCTGATTTCCCAGCGAGAGGGTCTCGACGTTGTCGCGGAGGCGCTCGCCGAGACCGAGCTCCACGAGCAGCGCCTCGGCGCGCGCGGTGGCCTCGGCCTTGTCGAACCCGTGCAGACGGGCGAGGTAGACGATGTGCTCCAGAACCCGCATCTTCGGGTACAGCCCGCGCTCCTCCGGCATGTAGCCGAAGAGGCGTCGGTCGGCCGCGGTGACGGGGGCGCCGTCGAGGGTGACCTCGCCGCTGTCGCGGCCGAGCACGCCGAGCACGATGCGCATGGTCGTCGTCTTGCCCGCGCCGTTGCCGCCCACGAATCCGGTCAGGCGCCCCGACGCCACGCGGAAGCTCACGTCGTCGAGCACCCGCTTCACGCCGTAGCTCTTGGTGATGCCGTTCAGTTCGAGCATGTTCTCCTCCTCGGCTTGCCGTTGACTCCACGTTAGGAAGGGCGGATGCCGCGAACCTCCCCCCTGGGGCGGGAATCCGCAGCGTGATCCGGTGCGCGGCGGCATCCGCCGGTTGACCATCTCCCCCGTGCGGGGGAGCGGTCGGGCGGAGTAATCACGGCGCAGAACCGCGGCGCACTCGGCGAACTCCCAGGAACGGGTAACACGGCGTCCACCATTTGCTCAGGCGGCTTCTCCTAAACTCTGTCGAGTGACGAGCGCTCCTGAGGTGACCCGCGCCCTCGGCGCCCGTGTATCCGACCGTGCCCGCGAGTGGTGGCCCCGCGCCCTGCACTTCGCGTTCACCCGTCGAGGCCTGCTCATCGGCTTCGCCGTCGTGCACGCCCTGTTCTTCCTCGCCCTGCTGAAGGTGATGATCTTCGGCGGAACCGTGGGCGATCTGCCGCTGTACCGTCTGTGGGCGGAGCAGGCGGCCCACGGGCACTGGCCCGTGATCGACATGCCGTGGGTCTACCCGGCCGGTGCTCTCGCGCCGATCATGGCCGCGATCGTCGTCGGCCCCTGGAACTACCAGTTGGTCTGGCTCCTCATGATGGTCGGGGCGAACTTCTTCGCCGTGCTCGCCCTCACCGACAATCTGCGCAACCGCAAGGGCTACGTCGCGGCCTGGTACTGGCTGGCGATCCAGGTGCTACTCGCGCCCGTGTCGATGCTGCGTCTCGAGGGCTTCGCCGCGCCGCTGGCCATCGCCGGTCTCGTCTGGCTCGTCCGACGCCCGTTCATCGCGGGCGTGCTGATCGCCGCCGCGACGTGGATCAAGGTCGCGCCGGCGGCTCTCGCCGCCGCCGCGGTCGCCGTCTCGTCACTGCGCCTTCGCATCATCGCGGGTGGACTGGCGTTGAGCGCCGCGATCGCCGGCCTCGTGGTCGGCTTCGGCGGCGCTTCCAACCTCTTCAGCTTCGCGACGATCCAGGGCGACCGTGCCCTGCAGCTCGAGGCTCCCGTCGCGACGCCGTGGGTGTGGGCGACGGTGCTGGGTCTTCCCGGTGCTCAGATCCACCAGAACTACGTGCTCGCGACGCGTGAGGTCGCCGGTCCCGGCGCCACCGCCGCGGGCGTGCTGGTCGGCTACGCCATGCCGATCGCCTTCATGGTGATCCTCGTGCTGCTGTGGCGTGCGCGTCGTCGCGCGCTTCAGGAGGGTGCCCTCTCCCGTATCGGGGAGCAGCACCTCATCCTTCGCGGTGCGTTCGCGCTGACCTCGGCGCTCATCGTGTTCAACAAGGTCGGCTCGCCGCAGTACATGCTGTGGCTTGCCCCCGTCGTCGCCGCCGGTCTGCTGATCGACCGCAAGGCGTGGACGTCGATCGCCGTCTGGCTCGCGGTCACGTGCTTCCTGACGACCCTCGTGTTCCCGGTGCTGTACCTGCCGCTGATCGATGCTCACCCGTTCGCCGCGGGCGTGCTGCTCGCTCGCAACGTGCTGCTGGTCGGCATGTTCGGCTGGAGCCTCGTGGTGCTGTGGCGTCCCGACGCGACCCTGGTCTCGCTGCGCGAGCGCCTGGCGCGCGCCGCGACGACGGCCACCACCGGCTCCATCCCGGTCGCCGCTCGCTGACCTGACACGGCGGCCAGCTCGCGTCAGACCATGCCGTGCCGGTGTGCGTAGACCACGGCGGCCACGCGGTCTCGCGCTCCGAGCTTCTGCAGCACGTTCGACACGTGCGTCTTGACGGTCGCCTCGCCGATGAACAGGGCGGCGGCGATCTCGGCGTTGCTGTAGGCCTCGGCGAGCAGACGCAGGACGTCATCCTCACGCTCGGTGAGTTCGATCGCCGGCGCTGTGCGGACGGTCGCTGACGAGGCCGGCCCGGGCGCCGGTGGCAGCGCGGCGGCAATCCGGGCGTCGGTGTCGACCGGCGACGCCGCGAACCGCTCGATCACGCGGCGGGTGACCGCCGGCGACAGGAGTGCGTCGCCCGCGGCGGCGACGCGCACCGCGGTGACGAGCTCCTCCGGGCCGGCATTCTTCAGGAGGAAGCCGCTCGCGCCCGCGTGCAGCGCGTGGAACAGATAGTCGTCACGGTCGAACGTGGTCACGATGACGACGACGGCCGTGACCGACGGGTCGGCCACGATGCGACGGGTCGCTTCGAGCCCGTCCATATCGGGCATCTGCACATCCATGCAGATCACATCGGGATGCAGAGCGGATGCCGCAGCCATCGCCTCCGATCCCGTTGCGGCCTCGCCCACGACCGTGATGTCGTGCTGCGCCTCCAGGATCATGCGGAAGCCGGCTCGCATGACGGCGTGATCGTCGACGAGCAGCACCCGCACCGGCTCACTCATCGCCCTGCCTCCGCGATCGTTGCCGCGCGAGGCGATGATGTTCGGGTCGAGGAGCCTCCGAGCCGTGAGGGCACGCGGGCGCGCACGAGGAAACCGCCACGCGGCCGCGGCCCTGCTTCGAGTGTTCCGCCCGACGCCGCCGCGCGTTCGCGCATCCCGACGATGCCGAGCCCGGCCCGCCCCGCGACCTGCTCGCGGCCGCGGTTGGCGACCTCGAGCTCGACGTGATCGTCGTCGAAGCGCAGCCGGACGTCGGCCGCGGCATCCGGACCTCCGTGACGCCGCGCGTTCGTGAGCGCCTCCTGCGCGATGCGGTACAGGTTCACCTGCACCAGCTCGGGCAGCTCGGTCGGGTCACCTACCACCGCGAAGGTCGTGGGCATGCCGTTCTCATTCGCGTGCGCGATGAGCTCGGGGATCGAATCCAGGCGCACCGTCGAGGCGGCGGGGGTGTCGGCGTCGGGGGTGCGGAGGGTCTCGAGCAGCTGGCGCAGCTCGGTCAGCGCCTCGCGCGCCGACGTCTCCACCGTCACCAACGCCTCCCGGGCTGCGGCGGTGTCGTCGTCGAGCACGGTGCGCGCCGCCCCCGCCTGCACGCCCATGGCCGACACATGGTGGGCGACGACGTCGTGCAGTTCACGGGCGATACGGACGCGATCCAGGGCGACCGCCTGGGCGGCGGTGATCTCGCGTTCGCGTTCGAGTTCGGCGGTGCGCTCTTCGAGCACCGCGCGCGCACGGGCGTCGGCCCAGGCGCGCTCTCCGAAGAAGTACGCGCCGCCGAAGTAGGCCGCGTTCACGAGGAACTGGATGATCATGTACGCGGCGAACGGGGAGAACAGGCCCGCCCGGGAGGGCCCGTCGCCGTCCGGATCGGTCGCGCTCTGGAAGGTCACCACGAGAAGCCAGACGAACATGCCCGCGATCACCGCGAGCCGCACGACGGTTGCGCGCCGGCGGTCGCTCACCCACGCCCCGACGGTGTACATGGCGATGAACAGGGCCACGTTGCCGACGTAGATCTCCGGGATGCGTACCGAGACACCGACGAAGAATGCGAGCGCGACGACGATGAGCGTCGTTTCGGGAAAGCGCCGGCGCAGGGCCAGAGGGAGAGTGAGGGCGGCGACGTACACGAGCGCCCAGCCGAAGGCGGGGGTGTTCTCACCGTAGAAGCCGGCCACCGTGCCTAGCCACGCGCTGATCACGGCACTGATCAACAGTGCGAGCGCGAGCCACACATCGTTGCGACGCTGCGCGGGCGTGGTCGTGCGGACGAGGGCGGCGGAGCTCATCCTTCCACGCTAGGGGCAGCCGGATGCCGCGGCATCCCCCCTGAGAGGGAGAGGGTCTCGACCTCATCGCGCCGGGGGTGCATGCTCTGGGTATGACGAGCATCTTCGTGAACATTCCGACGAACGACCTCGAGCGCAGCGTCGCCTTCTACCGGGCGCTCGGCTGCGCCATCAACCCCAACTTCACCGACGAGAACGCGGCGTGCGTCGTCTGGTCGCACGACATCTTCTTCATGGTGCTGCGCCGGGAGTTCTTCGCGACCTTCACGGACAAGCCCATCGGAGAGCCCAAGGAGTGGGCCCAGGTGTCGCTGTCGTTCACGCGGGACTCGCGCGCCGACGTCGACGCGATCGTCGAGGCGGGCGTGGCTGCCGGTGGCACCGAGCCGCACCCCGTTCAGGACTACGGCTTCATGTACAGCCGCGACCTGGACGATCCGGACGGTAACAGCCTCGGCTTCCTCTACATGGACCCCGTCGCGGCCGAGCAGGGACCCCCGGCGGAGACCGCGTGATGCGCGGGCGGATCGTCATCGACCTGTTCACGACGCTCGACGGCGTCGCCCAGGCGCCGGGCGGCCCCGACGAAGACACCAGCGGCGGGTTCCCGTTCGGCGGCTGGCAGGCGCCGTTCGAGGACGCCGTCATCGGCGAGGACGTCGGCAGCGGCATCCGCCGGATGGACGCGCTGCTGCTCGGCCGACGCACCTACGACATCTTCGCCGGGTACTGGCCGCATCACACCGACGGGCCGGAGGGGTTCATCGGTCGGCACTTCGATGCCATCCCGAAGTATGTGGCGACCCGGGCCGGTGTCGACCCGGAATGGGCGGGCACCAGCGTGCTGACCGGCTCGGACGCCGAGGTCGCGGCGGCCGTGGATGCGCTGCGCGACCGCCACGCCGAGGTGCACGTGATCGGCAGCGTCGACTTCTCGCAGACGCTGCTTCGCACCCGTCTGTACGACGAGCTGAAGCTGTGGGTGCACCCGGTGGTGCTCGGTCGGGGCAAGAAGGTGTTTCCGGACGGCGCGGCACCGGCACGGCTGCGGCTGATCGCACCCGCCGTATCGGGACCGACCGGCACGCTTCTGCTGCGCTACGCCCCCGACGGCGACGTCGTCACGGGCGACATGACCTGAGTTCGCCCGGTCACCAGATCATCGGGCGGTCGTCGTCGTCCGGGCCGTCGAGGTCCAGGTCGACGACGACGGGGACGTGATCGCTCGGGATCTCGCCCTTGCGCTCGTCTCGGTGGATGGATGCCGCGGTCACCGCGTCGGCGAACGCGTGCGAGCCGAGGATGAAGTCGATGCGCAGGCCCTCGTTGCGGGGGAAGCGCAGCTGCTTGTAGTCCCAGTAGGTGTACCCCGTGGGAACGAGGGGGCGGACGGTGTCGGCCAAGCCGGCATCCAGGAGCGCCTGGAAGGCGGCGCGCTCGGGCGGGGAGACGTGGGTGGTCACGCCTTCGATGACGGTGGGGTCGCCGTTGTCGGCATCCGTGGGGGCGATGTTGAAGTCGCCGGTGAGCGCGAGCGCCCGGTCGGGATCGGCCGCGAGCGTGTCGGCGGTGTAGCCGCGGAGCGCTTCGAGCCAGTCGAGCTTGTAGCGATAGTGCGGATCGTCGAGGCCGCGCCCGTTGGGCACGTACAGGCTCCACACCTCGACGCCGCCGATGGTCGCGCCGAGCGCGCGGGCCTCGAGCGGAGCGCCGGGGCCATCGTGACCCTTCGCGAAGCCGGGCATGCCCGGGAATCCGACCTGCAGGTTCTCGATCGGCTCACGGCTGGCGATCGCGACCCCGTTCCACTGGTTGAGCCCGTGCGCCTCGACGGTGTAGCCCGCGTCTTCGAAAGCCTCGTACGGGAACTGCTCGGGCTTGCACTTGATCTCCTGCATCGCCAGCACGTCGATGCCCTCGCGGACGGCGAAGTCGACGGTGCGGACGACGCGGGCGCGGATCGAGTTGACGTTCCAGGTGGCGATGCGCATGGCATCCAGCGTATTGGCCCCCGCGCTGGGGTCGGCGCCCCGCCGTCCCGCCGTCGCGTATTCAGTCTCCGCGGCCCGCGGCATCCCGCTGCGGCCCGTCTTGGCACGCTGCGTCACCACGCCGCATCGCAACCAGACTGAATACGGAACGCGCACGCGGGCGGCGGGTCACAGTGCCCGCAGGATGTCCTCCACCCGCTGCTTGGCGTCGCCGAAGAGCATCTGCGTGTTGTCGCGGAAGAACAGCGGGTTCTGCACGCCCGCGTAGCCGGAGGCCATCGACCGCTTGAACACCACGACGTTGCGCGCTTCCCACACGTGCAGCACGGGCATGCCCGCGATGGGCGAGCCGGGGTCCTCTGCCGCGGCGGGATTGACCGTGTCGTTCGCCCCGATGACGAGCACGACGTCGGTGTCGGCGAAGTCGTCGTTGATCTCGTCGAGCTCCAGCACGATGTCGTAGGGCACCTTGGCCTCGGCCAGCAGCACGTTCATGTGGCCCGGCAGGCGCCCGGCGACGGGATGGATGCCGAAGCGCACCTCGACGCCCCGTTCGCGCAGCCGCTTCGTGAGGTCGGCGACCGGGTACTGCGCCTGGGCGACGGCCATGCCGTAGCCGGGGGTGATGATGACCGACCGTGCGTCGCGGAGGAGCTCGGCGACGGCTGCGGCATCCGTCTCGTGGTGCTCACCCTCCTCGGCCTCGGCGCTGCGGGGAGCCTCGATGCCGAATCCGCCGGCGATGACCGAGAGGAACGACCGGTTCATCGCCTTGCACATGATGTACGACAGGTACGCACCCGACGAACCGACGAGGGCGCCGGTGACGATGAGCAGGTCGTTGTTCAGGAGGAACCCGGCGGCGGCCGCAGCCCAGCCGGAGTAGCTGTTGAGCATCGAGACGACGACCGGCATGTCGCCGCCGCCGATCGAGGCCACCAGGTGCCAGCCGAGGGCGAGGGCGAGCGCGGTCACGGCGACGAGCAGCCAGATCGACGGGGTCGCGACGTACCAGACCGTGAGCACGAGGAAGAGTGCCAGGGCGCCGATGTTGAGGGCGTTCTTGCCGGGCAGCATGAGCGGCTTCGACGACATCCGCCCGGAGAGTTTGAGGAAGGCGACGATCGACCCCGTGAAGGTGACGGCGCCGATGAAGACGCCGATGAACACCTCGGCGTGATGGATGCCGATGAGCTCGGGCGCGATCCCGTCGGCGTACAGGTGGCCGTTCCAGCCGACGAGCACGGCCGCGAGGCCCACGAAGGAGTGGAGCAGGGCGATGAGCTCGGGCATGCCGGTCATCTCGACGACGCGCGCCCGCCACAGGCCGATGGCGCCGCCGACCACGACCGCGGCGACGAGCAGCCCGATCCCGAGCGCGGCGGAAGCGCCGTCCAGAACGAGGGTGCCGTTCGCGACGACGAGCACGAGGGTGGCCAGCAGGGCGATCGTCATGCCGACGATGCCGTACACGACGCCGCGGCGCGCGGTCTCCTGTGTGCTGAGCCCGGCGAGGGCGAGGATGAACAGCAGCGCCGCGACGATGTACGCTGCGGTGGCGACGGACTGGGCGAGCGCGAGCGCCCCGGCCGTCTCGGAGGTGGCGACGATGGTCACTTCTGGTCGCCCTTCTGGAACATGGCGAGCATGCGACGGGTCACCGCGAAGCCTCCGAAGATGTTGATGGATGCCAGGAGCACCGCGATCGCCGCGAGCACCTGCACGACGGGGTTCGGCACGACGATCTGGCTCATGGCGCCGACGACGATGATGCCGCTGATCGCGTTGGTGACGCTCATCAGCGGCGTGTGCAGGGCGTGGGCGACCCTGCCGATGACGGAGAACCCGATCACGACCGAGAGGGTCAGCACGAGGATGTGCTGGGGCAGGGGCGCGGGCGCGACGGCGCACACGAGGAACAGGGCGGCGATGCCGGCGACGATCAGGCCGCTCTTCGCTCCCGCCGAGAGCCCCTTCTTGGCGGACGGGGCGGGAGTGGATGCCGCGGCATCCGTACCCGGCGTCGTGGGCGCGGCAGAGACCTGTACGGGAGGCGGCGGCCAGGTGACGGCGCCGTCACGCGTGACGGTGACGGCGCGCTGCACGACGTCGGTGTCGTCGATCGCGAGCTGCCCGTCTTTGCCCGGGGTGAGGAGGGCGAGGAGGTTCACCAGGTTGGTTCCGTAGAGCTGCGAGGCCTGCTGGGGGAGGCGGCCGGCGAGGTCGGTGTAGCCGAGGATGATGACGCCGTTCGCGGTCACGACGCGCTCGCCGGCGACGGAGCCCTCGACGTTGCCCCCCTGGCCCGCGGCCATGTCGACGATGACGCTTCCCGGCTTCATCGCGGCGACGTCGGCGGCGGTGAGCAGGCGCGGGGCGGCGCGGCCCGGGATGAGCGCCGTCGTGATCACGATGTCGACGTCGGCGGCCTGGTCGCTGTAGAGCTTGGCGGCCGCGGCGTCGTAGGCGGCACTGGTGGCCTTGGCGTAGCCGTCGGCCGAGACCTCCTTCTGCTCGTCGGGCACGACGACTTCGAGGTAGGTGCCGCCGATCGAGGCGACCTGGTCGGCGACCTCGGGGCGGGGATCGGTGGCGCGGACGATCGCGCCGAGGCTCGAGGCGGCGCCGATCGCGGCGAGACCGGCGACGCCGGCCCCGGCGACCAGCACCTTCGCGGGCGGCACCTTGCCGGCGGCGGTGACCTGTCCGGTGAAGAAGCGGCCGAACTCGTTCGCGGCCTCGACGACCGCGCGGTAGCCGGCGATGTTGGCCATCGAGCTGAGCACGTCCATCGACTGCGCCCGGGAGATGCGCGGCACGGCATCCATCGCGAGGGCGGTCACGCCGCGGGCGGCGAGGGCGGCGAGCAGGTCGGGGCTGAGCGCCGGGCTCAGGATGCCGACGAGCGTCGCCCCCGGCTGCAGCAGCGCGATCTCGGCATCCGTGGGGGCCGCGACCGACAGGACGACATCGGCGCCCCAGGCGTCGTCGCGGGTGGCGACGGTGGCGCCGGCGGCGGTGTAGGCGGCATCCGGGAACGACGATGCGGCGCCCGCGCCGGCCTCGACGACGACGTCGTAGCCGAGCGCACGGATCTTGCCGACGGTGGTGGGGGACGCGGCGACGCGGGTCTCGCCGTCCCGCTCGCGGACGATGCCGATACGGGCCATGGTGCTCCTTCGATCGGGTCCGACGGGGCCTCCGGGCGCGCCTGGGCACCGCGCCGGGTGACGTTCCCGACTCTAGGTGTACTTCCCCGGGAGGTTGTGAACGGGTGAGGTAGGCGAAGACCTCCGGGCAGGATGT
>NZ_JAUF01000019.1:0-42242 GCF_000585455.1 Microbacterium sp. MRS-1 | reverse complement strand
GAACATCCTTCCAGCGAGGACGAATCCTCACAGTTCAGATGTCAACCAAACTCGGGGCAGACCCCCTCGGTCCACTCATCGGGGGAGTCGGGTTCGCCACGGTTTTCCTTTCGTCTCTGCTCGGCTTCGCCCCGTGGAGCCTGTTTTGGCTCGTCGTCGCCGCGTCCGCGGGCCTCGGGTTCCTCAACTCCGCTCTCGCCGTCCTCCTCGAAGAATCGGCGTACCACCGGTTCTCAAGGACTCGAGACGTCCTCAACCTGCTTGCTGCCGGCGCCATCGAACCCGTCTGGTTCCACGCCGCCCACGCGTGGTGGCGCACCATCGGCCTCGTCCGCGCCGTCACCCGGCGGAAAGCAGAATGGGGAACGCAACAAAGAGCCGGTTTCACACCGACGCGATCCCGCTAATGTCTCAACCGATGCAAGGAACTATCTGGGTAGCGTCACATCTCGTCGTCGTCGTCGGCTGCCTTTCACTTCGCCGAACGCGCCGGCATCGACGCGAACGTTCTGCGCGACGTGCTCGACGCCGGACCCATGGCGTCGGTCGTATCGCGGGGTAAGGCTCAGAAGCTTACCGACGACGACCTGGCGGCGCAGGCGGCGATCGCCGACGTGCTCAAGAACGCGCGGCTCGCCGAGACGGCGGCAGACGCGGCCGGCTCCGCCCACCCGCTGATCACGGCCAGTCGCGAGCTCTACGAGAGCGCGGTCGCCGACGGCAGGGGAGAGCTCGACATGATCGGCGTCATCGCCGCTCTCCAGGCGCGTGCCGATGCGCGAGCGCCCGGGCCCTGGACTCTCGAGCTCACCCCGTTCGACGACTCCGACGCTGACCGCCTCAGACAGGGCCAGCGCCAGGAGCTCGACGCGCGCTACGGTTCCGACGATCACGAACCGGGTGCGGCGCCGTCGGTCCGTGGTTCCGGGATCGCCAGCGCGGTGCTTCGCAAGTTGGAGGAGCAGGCTCGTCCCCTCGGTGCCGACGTCTCGTGCTGGAGACCGGTACGGCTCAGCCCGACGCGATCCGCTTCTACCAGCGCGAGGGATACGCGCCTATCCCGCTGTTCGGTTCGTATGCCGGGTCGGACGTGTTGGTCCGCTTCGGCCGCGACCTCCTCGTCCCGCGCTGACCGATCCGCACGCTCGGGCGCGGAAGGCTGGTCAGAACGACAGCCGTTCCAGCGGATTGTCCGCGAGCTTTTCGATGACGCCGCCGTCGACGAGGCGTCGTGCCGCGGTGTCGGGCTTGCGTGCCGCCTGGTCGAGCACACAGGCGCCGAACTCCGCGGCGAGCGCTCCCCGGGGATAGACCGCGAGCACCTCACGGCGAAACGCTTCGGGAAGCGCCTCCGGCCGGGCACCCGAGATATCGAGACCGGTCGCGACCTCCAAGAGGTATCCCTCGGCATCCATCGCCGGATCGACCCGCGGCCAGTTGTGCCGCACGATCACATCGAGCGCGCGGGCGCGACGCTCCACCGGCCACCCCGCCCCGGCCGCGAGCGCGACAGCGACGTGACCCCCGGCGTGCTCGTACGAGACGGTGTGGCTGTCGAACGCGGTGACGGTGCCGATGTCGTGCAGCACGGCGGCGACGTAGAGCAGCTCGTGGTCCACCTCGGCGATGCCGTCGATGCGCGCGAACGCTTCGGCCCAGAGCCAGGAGCGCAGGGCGTGGGCCGTGATCGCGGGCGACTGGTACTGGCGGGCGAGTTCGAGCGCTCCGCGCGCAGCCAGGGTGTCGGGTGCGTGGAAGTCGGTGAGGCGCATGGATCCAGTCTCGCGACGGACGCGCCCACAGAGGATGCCGGGGCCGGTCGAGCCTCGACGTATTCCTGCCAGACAAGGTGGCCAGAACTCACAGCCGGCGCCCAGCCTCACGGGACCAAATCGGGCGCATCCTCTGTTGGAACGAGTGATGCCGCAGCCAGCGGCATCGCAGAGGAGACACCATGTCGAAGGACTACCGCAAGACGCCCGGGGCGCTCAGCCGCCTCACCGACCAGCAGTACGCCGTGACACAGGACGAGGGCACCGAGTCTCCGTTCCGAAACGCGTACTGGAACCTGCACGACGACGGCATCTACGTTGATGTCGTTTCGGGGCAGCCGTTGTTCTCGTCGAACGACAAGTTCGACAGCGGCACGGGATGGCCGAGCTTCACCCGCCCGATCGATCCGGATGCCGTGGTCACGACCACCGATCGGACGCTCTGGATGACGCGCACCGAGGTGCGCTCCTCCGGCGCGGACAGCCACCTCGGTCACGTCTTCGACGACGGCCCGCGCGCCGAGGGCGGACTGCGCTACTGCATGAACTCGGCGTCGCTGCGCTTCGTGCCCGTCGATGAGCTCGCAGACCAGGGTTACGGTGAGTATCTCGGCCTTTTCCCCACCCCCGACAGCCCCACTTCCGAGGAGGATGCAGCATGACCAGCGGACCCAGCGACACCGGAGCGATCACCCAGCCGGCCGGCACCGAGACCGCGATTCTCGCGGGCGGCTGCTTCTGGGGAATGGAGGATCTGATCCGTCGCCAGCCCGGAGTGATCAGCACCCGCGTGGGGTACACGGGAGGTCAGAACGACCACGCGACCTACCGCAATCACCCCGGTCATGCCGAGGCGGTCGAGATCGTGTTCGACCCGAGCGCGACCACCTACCGTGACATCCTGGCGTTCTTCTTCCAGATCCACGACCCGTCGACGCTGAACCGCCAGGGCAACGACATCGGTACGAGCTACCGTTCGGCCATCTTCCCCGTCACGCCCGAGCAGGAGCGCGTCGCTCGTGACACCATCGCCGACGTCGACGCCTCCGGCCTGTGGCCGGCTCCCGCCGTCACCACGATCGAGCCCCTTGGATCGTTCTGGGAGGCGGAGCCCGAGCATCAGGACTACCTGCTGCGCTATCCGAACGGCTACACCTGCCACTTCCCGCGAGCGGGCTGGGTGCTGCCGTCCCGCGCTGACGCCTGATCGACGGTCCGTGCGCCTCGAAGCTGTGAGCCGCACATCTTCGGGGCGTACCGTCAGGCCATGAGTACACCGAGCACGACCACGACCTCGTCCGCCAGCGCCCCCCTCGGCCTCGGATCGGTGCTGGTCGGCTCTCTGCCGTCCGCGCTGATGACTGCCGACGCCCCCGCCCGCTACACCGTCGAGGCGGTGTTCACTCGGCGCCCGCAGCGTGAGGAGATCGCCGAGATCCTCGGCGATGAGACGCGGGAGACCCTCGTCCGTGAGGGGTATCCCACGGTCGAGCTCACGGTCTCCGACCGTCGGCTGGAGATCGCGAACACCACTCTCGAAGAGCTCCGCGACGGCCTGGGCAGCGTGCTCGCCGAACGTCTCGCCGCCATCAGTGACCACGCGCACGAGCGTCGCGATGCGGCCGCGCGGCGCGACGAGAAGACGGCGGAGAGCGAGCGCGAGCGAGCCGCGGCCGTCGTCGCCCTCGCCGCCTCGGTCAGCTTCGGGGCCGGCGCGAACGTTGCCGGATGATGCCGAAGACGATCGTGCCGATGAACAGCACGATGCCGATGATGGCGAGCCACAGCAGGCCCGGGAAGGCGAAGCCGACGATGGACAGTACTGCCCAGGCGACGAGCAGGATGATGAGTACGGTCCACATGGTCCCGACCCTACGCGCCTTTCCCGCCCGGCGGGCCGGATCGTGCGGACCGGCGCCCGAGAGGCGCGGTCAGCACTCCCACAGGCCGCTGTGAGATGGTGGGGACATGCTCCACTGCGGTGATGGCATACCGACCTGAAGGGACGGTGCCATGCCTGCCTGGTGGGAAGAGATGTTGCACATCGTGACCGGTCGTGTCAGCCGACACGACGATCTGCCCGATCTGCGGGGGCTCGCGACGCGTCGGGTCGCGCTCGAGAAGACGCATTTCCTGGTCAACGACCGCGAGCGGCGCGGTGATGAGCGGCGCACCTACGTCATGCGCCACGTCGCTCCGACCCGGCACGACGTCGCTTCGGTCGCCGTCTCCTCCAACGGGCGAGGTGTCGGCTCACTGCCGCACGAGGTCGCCGTCTCGGTCGCACCGATCCTGCACCGCCTCGGAGGCGCCGCTCTCATCAACGGCGTCGGGTCCCGACCGGGAAGCCTCCGGCTGTGGGTGGATCTGCCGACTTCGACGGCGCTCGCCGACTTCGCCGTGCACCGCGACGGGAAACGTCGCGGTGCACGACTCATGACGCGTCGCACCCGGCTCTGACGCTGCCGCGGAGCACAATGTCCTCATGGCCGACCCGATCTGGAAGAACGACCCCGACGAGCACGACTTCCCCGCGGCGGAGGACTATCTCCGCCTGATCGCCGCCCCTGAGCGCGCAGGTTCTCTCATCGCCGCTCTGCGGACAAGGGCGACGGTGACGAAGAAGGCGAAGGACATCCTCCGTGCGGCGGGTCTGCCGATTCTCCCCACGGACAACCCGCACGTCGCCGACGATCTCCGCAAGGTCCGTGCGGGAAAGCCGTTGTCGCCCGTGCTTATCGTGCACGGGGACCTCACGCGCGGTCTTCCCGCACAGATCGCCGACGGCTATCACCGGGTTTGCGCGAGTTGGTATCTCGACGAGAACACCGAGATCCCGTGCCGCATCGTCGGCCCCGACGCCGCGGCGTGAGCGCATGACCCTGGAGACGCTCGCGCTCGTCGGCGCGGTCGCGTTGCTCGGCCCCCTCCTGTCAGCGGGCACGCGATGGCGCGTGCCGGTCGTGATCGGCGAGCTCGTCGCCGGCATGATCATCGGTGCGTCGGGCCTGCATCTGGTCGACACCACCGACGCCACGTTCAGCTTTCTGGCAACGCTCGGATTCGGTCTCACGATGTTCGTCGCGGGGACGCATGTGCCTCTGCGTGACGCCCGTCTGCGGCCCGCCCTCGGCCGCGGCGCGCTGCACGCGATCGTCGTCGGCATCGCTGCGGCCTGTGCGGGGTGGGCCCTCGCCGCTGTCTTCGACACGGGCCACGCTGCCATCTACGCCGTCGTGATGGCCTCCTCCTCCGCCGCGCTCGTGCTGCCGGCCGTGCAGCAGACGCGCCTGGGCGGTGCGCAGCTCCTGCCCACGATCGCGCAGGTCGCGATCGCCGACACCGCCTGCATCGTCGCGTTGCCGCTGGCGATGGATCCCGAGCGCGCACCGGTCGCCGCCGTCGGTGCGCTCGGGATCGCGGCCGTCGCTTCGCTGCTCGCCCTCGCCCTGAGGTGGGCGGATCGTGGCGACCGGTGGAAGCGTCTGCGCGAGACGAGCAAAGCGCATGAGCTTGCGATCGAGTTGCGCGTCAGCCTGATCCTCGTCTGCAGCCTCGGCGCGCTCGCGACGGTGTCGCACGTTTCCGTGCTGCTGGCCGGGTTCGCCGGGGGCCTGGCTGTTGCCAGCGCCGGCGAGCCGCGGCGGCTCGCGCGCCAGCTGTTCGCGGTGACGGAGGGGTTCCTGTCGCCGCTCTACTTCGTGTGGCTGGGATCGTCGCTCTCGCTGGGCAGTCTCCTGGCGTCGCCGTCGTACCTCCTGCTCGGACTGCTGCTCGGCGTCGGTGCACTGATCGCGCACCTCGTCGGCGCGCTGATGCACCAGCATCCACTGTGGGCCGTCATCGCGGCGGCGCAACTCGGCGTTCCCATCGCCGCAGCGACGATCGGCGCCGAGACGGGCGCGCTCGCCGCGGGGGAGCAGGCTGCGCTCGTGCTCGGCGCGATCATCACCATTGGAGCCCTCGCGGCCGCCGCCGCGGTCGCGTCGGGCCGCGCGTCGTTCTCGCCGACGGGAACGCAGGCAGCGGGCGCCGCGCCCGGGTCGGTGACGCGCTCGGGGCGCCCGCCGACCTGATCGGCTGGTTCAACCTGCGTTGCGGACCTCGTCCAGCGCGGCATCCAGCGTCGCAAGGATGGCCGCGCACCGCTCCACATCCTCGCGGGTGCCGGCCAGCTCGAACTCGAACAGGACGGGGCGCCCCGACGTCTGTGACAGCTGCCGCGCGGCGGCCTGATAGTAGTCGCCGAAGTTGCGGTTGCCCGATCCGATGATCCCGACCATTCGTCGTCGCGTCATGGGCGAGCGCAGGAACGCCCGCACGCCGGCCGGCAGGGTGACCTCGTCGGCGTTGCCGGCCTTGTACGACGGCGTGAGCAGGACCCAGGGGCCGCTCGGCTCGCCGCGCCTCACGTCGGAGCGGGCGAGATTGAGCACCCGCCGACCGTCGATCCGCGCGAGAGCCTCCGCGAACCGGCCGGTGAGGTTCGACGAGGAGGAGTAGTAGTACACGGGGATCTTCCGCATGTCGACAGTCTCATCGGATGCCGCCGCGTCCGCTCGCCGCATCGGCGTGACAAACCCTCGGCGGCGGCCGCATCCACGTCGCTTGTGTGGTCAGACCACATATGTCATACTGATCTCAGACAGGCCCGAGAGCCCTCGGACCCGGAAAGCGATGACGCGGACACCGTGTCCGCGCCGGGTAGGAGAACCCACAATGTCCACCTCGATCGATGCTCTGGTCGAAGGCGCACAAGCCGCGCTCGCAGAGTACGCATCCTTCACGCAGGAACAGGTCGACCACATCGTCCGCAAGGCGAGCGTCGCGGCCCTGCACTTCCATGGCGAACTCGCGCTCATGGCGGTCGAAGAGACCGGCCGCGGCCTGTTCGAGGACAAGGCCGTGAAGAACATGTTCGCCTGCGAGCACGTGACGAACTCGATCATCAATCAGAAGACGGTCGGCGTCATCTCGCACGACGAGATCACCGGCATCACCGAGATCGCCGACCCGGTCGGCGTCATCTGCGCGCTGACGCCGGTCACCAACCCGACCTCGACCGCCATCTTCAAGTCGCTCATCGCGCTGAAGACCCGCAACCCGATCGTGTTCGGCTTCCACCCGGCGGCCCAGAAGTGTTCCGTCGCCGCGGCGAAGATCGTCCGCGACGCGGCGATCGCCGCGGGCGCTCCGGAGAACTGCATCCAGTGGATCGAAGAGCCTTCGATGGAGGCGTCCGGCGAGCTGATGAACCACCCGGGCGTCGCCCTCATCCTCGCCACGGGTGGCAACGCGATGGTCCGCGCCGCCTACTCGTGCGGCAAGCCCGCCCTCGGCGTCGGCGCCGGCAACGTCCCGGCCTTCATCGAACGCACCGCCAAGGTGGGCCGCGCCGTCAACGACATCGTCCTGTCGAAGTCCTTCGACATGGGCATGGTGTGCGCCAGCGAGCAGGCCGTCATCCTCGACGAGCCGATCGCGGCAGAGGCCCTCGCCGAGTTCGCGCGTCTGCACGCCTACATGGCGACGCCCGCCGAGAAGCGCCTGCTCGAGGAGTTCATCTTCGGCGTCACGGCCGACAGCGAGAACTGTGCCGGCGCCAAGCTGAACCCGACCGTCGTCGGCCAGTCGCCGCAGTGGATCGCGGAGCACGCGGGCTTCACCGTTCCGGAGAACACGTCGATCATCCTCGCCGAGGTCGGCAGCGTCGGCCCGCAGGAGCCTCTCACGCGCGAGAAGCTCGCGCCGGTGCTCGCCGTGCTGCGCGCGAAGACGCCGGCGGAGGGCATCGACCTCGCGCGCCAGATGGTCGACTTCGACGGTCTCGGCCACTCGGGTGCGATCCACTCCAACGACCAGGACGTCATCGCTCAGTTCGGCGCCGTCGTCAAGGCCGTCCGCATCATCGAGAACAGCCCGTCGGCCCTCGGCGGTATCGGTGACATCTACAACGCGTTCATGCCGTCGCTGACCCTCGGCTGCGGCTCCTACGGACACAACTCGGTCTCCAACAACGTCTCGGCGGTGAACCTCTTGAACGTCAAGCGCATCGGGCGTCGCAACAACAACCTGCAGTGGTTCAAGATCCCGGCGAAGACCTACTTCGAGCCGAACGCCGTCCGCTACCTCGCCGACATGCGCGGCGTCGAGCGCGTGACCATCGTCACCGACGAGACCATGACCAAGCTCGGCTACGTCGACAAGATCATGGATGTGCTGAACCGGCGTGACAACCGCGTGCAGGTGCAGCTGATCAACACCGTCAAGCCGGAGCCGAAGGTCTCCGAGGTGCGCGCCGGCGCCGACCTCATGCGTCAGTTCCAGCCCGACACGATCATCGCCCTCGGTGGCGGATCGCCGATGGACGCGTCCAAGGTGATGTGGCTGCTGTACGAGAACCCCGAGGTGGAGTTCTCCGACATGTGCGAGAAGTTCTTCGACGTGCGCAAGCGCGCGTTCAAGTTCCCCGAGCTCGGCAAGAAGGCGAAGCTCGTCTGCATCCCGACCACCTCGGGCACCGGCAGCGAGATGACCCCGTTCGCCGTCATCACCGACGACGAGAGCGGCATGAAGTACCCGCTCGCCGACTACGCGCTCACCCCGTCGGTCGCGATCATCGACCCCGTGCTCACCAAGGTGCTGCCCGGTTTCCTGGTCGCCGACGCGGGCTTCGACGCGCTGACGCACGCCACCGAGGCCTTCGTGTCGGTGTACGCGAACGACTACACCGACGGCCTGTGCCTGCACGCGATCAAACTCATCTTCGAGAACATCGAGCGCAGCACCAAGGCGCAGCCGAACTCGACGGATGCCGAGGACATCAAGGCCCGCGAGAAGATGCACAACGCGGCATCCATCTCGGGTATGGCCTTCGGAAACGCGTTCCTCGGGATCGTCCACGCCATGGCGCACGTGACCGGCGCGACCTATCACCTGGTGCACGGCCGCACGAACGCGGTCTACCTGCCCCACGTGATCCGCTACAACGGCACCGTCCCGACCAAGCTGACCAGCTGGCCGAAGTACGAGCGCTACATCGCGCCCGAGCGGTTCCAGGAGATCGCCAAGCACCTCGGCCTTCCGGCATCCACCCCGGAGGAGGGCGTGGAAAGCTACGCCCGCGCCGTCGAGGAGCTGCGCGACCGAGTCGGCATCGAGCGGTCGTTCCAGCAGCAGGGCGTCGACGAGACCACCTTCATCTCGGGCCTGCAGGAGCTCGCCCTGGCCGCGTACCGCGACCAGTGCGCTCCGGCGAACCCGCGGATGCCGATGATCGAGGACATGAAGACCCTCATGGAGGCCGCCTACTACGGCACCTCCTTCGAGGAGGTGCGCGCGGCCCGCAAGGTCGCCCACGCCGAGAGCGAGGCCGTGACGGGAACCGTGCGCACGGCGCCCGCCAAGGCGACGGCCAAGAAGGCCAAGGCCAGCGCCTGACCGACGCTGCGGAACGAAGGGGGCCGGGGGAGCATACCCGGCCCCCTTCTCCGCGCCTGCTCGATCTCCGTACCCTGGAGGCATGCACATGCCACGCCGTCTGCGGTTCGGGGACATCGCCCCCTGGGCCGTGACGGCGCTCGCCGCCATCGGAGCAATCGTCCTGGGGCTGGTCGCGCTGGGGGCGGGTGCCGCGGCTCCCGCGACGCCGCCCGGAGCGGAGACCGCAGCAGCGGCGGCGCCACCCGGTTCGGCGTCGCCGACGGCGGCCCGGGTCGGAGCCCCCGAGAACACGACCGCGTACGACATCGCCGCGCTTCGGCAGATCGACGTGTGGTCGGTGACGCCCGGCATCCCCGTCGATGACGCGCCGTTCGCGCCGACGACCGGTGAGCTCGCCACGCCGCTGACGGCGGCCCCCATCTTCGCCGACCCCGCCGGACAGCCGCTCGGGTACCTGCCGCGCGACGCCGCGTACGGCGGCACGGTCGTTCCCGTCGTCGAGCGCCAATCGCACTGGGTCAAGGTCCTGCTCGCCGGCCGGCAGGGTGTTCCGCCGGACGGCAACCCCGCGCAGACGGTCGGCTGGCTTCGCGCCGCGGATATCGAGCTGACGCCCGTGACCGCCTATGTCGAGGTGCACCTGGCCGACCACACGATCGATATCGTCTCCGCATCCGGTGTGGAACGGGTCGCCAGCGACTTCGCGTGGGGCAAGCCGTCGACGCCGACGCCCGTGGGGCGCACGTTCGTGATGCTGACGCGCGTCGTCCCGGAGTTCGCCTACACACAGGGCCATCCGCTCGTGTATCTCGGGGTGCAGTCCGCGACGATGGCGGGCTTCGACGGCGGCACGGTCGCCGTGACCGCCTTCCACTACTACCGCGAGCGCTCCGGAGCGAACTCGTTCGGCTGCATCTACCTCGACGGCCCGGCCACCGATCGGCTCGCGCAGCTGCCGCCGGGGACCCCCGTGATCGTCTACCCGTAGGGCACGTCCCACCCCCGAACGCGATGAAGCGTTGCGCGTTTGGGGTAAGCGCCGCCGCTCCCGCCCAGTTCGAAGAGATCGAGCATGAGAAAGACGGGATAGGAGGGAGATTGCGCCCATCGCCCGACCAGTCTGCCCTCGCAGCCGATGAGCGTCTCGCGCCCGTCCCAGATCACCGTCCAGGTGTGCGCCGTCGCGGCATCCACCGGCACCTCGATCTCCCGCATCTCCGTGATCAGCCGCGGGTCGTGGTGGCTCTTGATGCCGGTGCGAACCGTCGTCGGCATGCCGACCGCCGCCGCATCGATCTCGGAGATACAGATCTCTCCCGCCTCCGTGGGAGCGCGATGCTCGGTTCCCACCAGCCAGGCCGCTGTGATGCAGCCCGGATCTGTGCTTGCGCTCAGCGTGATCTCGATGCGGCCGCGAGAGGGCGCGAAGAGCAGTCGTGTGGGCGTGTGGGTGCGTACGAGCAGCCCGTCGCCGCGATGGCGGTGTGTTCCCCTCGGCGAGCCGACCGGGCCGGAGAACGCGCCGGTCTGCAGGTTGGAGACGCGCAGCGGTGCGTCCTCGGCCCGCCAATCGGGCTGATCGCTCTCGATGCGCAGTTCGAGCCCGTCTGCGACGGAGAGCGTGCGTGCGGCCGCGCGCCGCGCCGTGGTCCAGTGCGACAGGTAGGCGGGGATCCACCGTCGCTCGTCGATGCCGTCGTGGAACTCGTCGTCGAACACCGGGAGTCGACGCGGAGGTGAAGGCACCTCGTCGCGGGGTGAGCCGGGCGGTCGCATCGGATCGGTTCGCATACGGGATGCTCTCACGGGGCCCCGACACCCGCTCCGCGTCATCCGCTGGTCGCCGCGGTGGGCCCCGTGCCGGCGAGGAGCGCCCTCCACAGGGGCCGTTCGCGTCGAGCGTGCGATCGCTACGATGACCGGGTGCGCTTCGAGTTCGACGGTGAGATCTTCCGCTGGTCGGCCCGACAGGAGGACTGGTACTTCGTCGAGCTGCCGGCCGAGGCCAGCGCCGATATCCGCGAGCTGCCACGACCGCCGCGCGGGTTCGGCGCGGTACGCGTGCAGGTCGGCATCGGTGGGTCGCGCTGGCGCACCTCGGTCTTCCCCGACGCCGAGCGCGGGCGCTACGTGCTGCCGTTGAAACGCTCGGTGCGCGAAGCGGAAGCCATCGACCTCGCAGCCCCGGTCCACGTCCACCTCGAGGTGCAGGATGGGTGATCCGGCCGCCGCCCTCGCCGCGGCCGCCTTCGTCGTCGCCGCGGTCGTCGGCGTGATCCTCACGATCGTCGATCTGCGCACCCACCGCCTGCCCAATGCCCTCGTGCTTCCCGCGCTCGCCGTCACGCTCGCGCTGTTCGCGGCATCCTGTGCGGTCGGTGCCCCCTGGGCGGCGTTCCTGCGGGCGGCTGCGGCCGGGGCGGTGCTGTTCGCCTTCTTCCTGATGCTGCGCATCATCGGGCGGGGCGCGATGGGCGGCGGCGACGTGAAACTCGCTGCGCTCGTGGGGGTGCTCCTCGGCTGGGTCGGCTGGTCGGCTGTCCTCCTCGGCGTCGTCGCCGCCTTCCTGCTGGGCGGTGTCGTCGGCATCGTCCTCCTGCTGACGCGACGTGCCTCGCGCTCGACGCGCATCCCGTTCGGTCCTTTCCTCGTCGCGGGGACGTGGATCGGACTGCTGGCCGCCGCCCTCTGACCGCGGTGGGCGCTGTCAAGGCCCCCCGGCGCGACGGTGCGGCCGCATAGTCTGGGCGCCATGGACATCTCTCGCGTCGTCGCTCGCGCACTGTCGCTGACGCCCGTTCGCGCGTTCCTCCGCTACAGCGAGCGCCGCGGCGCCATGCTCGCCGACAGTGTCACCTATCGCACGCTGTTCAGCGTGTTCGCCGCGGCACTGCTCGGCTTCTCCGCCGCTGCCCTCTGGCTCTCCGGCAACCCGGAGGCATGGCAGGCGCTGATCGCGTCGGTCGACCGCACGATCCCCGGTCTCGTGGGGGAGAACGGCCTGATCAAGGTGGATGAGATCGATGTGTCGATCGGTCTGTCGATCGCCGGCATCGTCTCGCTCGTCGGCCTCGTGGGGGCGGCGATCGGTGCGATCGGGTCGCTGCGCGCCGCGATGCGGATCATGTGCGACAAGCTGACGGACGACGTGCCCTTCTGGCTCGTCCTGCTGCGCAACGTCGCGCTCGCCGTCGTCGTCGGGGTGGCTCTGGTCGCCTCGGCGCTCGTCACGATGCTGGGTACGGCCGGCCTCGATCTGGTCGCACAGTGGTTCGGTGTTGCCCGCGACGGTGTGGCCATCGCCTGGGGCACGCGACTGCTCGCGATCCTCGTGACGTTCGTGCTGGATGCCGCGGTCATCGCGGTCTTGTTCCGTGTGCTCTCGGGTGTACGCGCCCCGGCGAAGGCGCTCTGGACGGGCGCGGTGCTCGGTGCCGTCGGGCTCACGGTCCTTCAGCTGCTGTCGGGTCTGTTCGTCGGCGGCGCGTCGGCGAACCCCCTTCTGGCATCGTTTGCCGCGCTGATCGCGTTGCTGCTCTGGATCAACCTCTCCGCGCAGGTGATCCTCATCGCTACGGCCTACGTCTTCACGCTCGTCGAGGAACAGGACGACCGGGTCCGAACCCGCTACGGCGCGTCGACGTTCGCGCAGCGCCGCGTGCAGACAGCCGAGAACGCGCTCGCGCGGGCCGCCGCCGACCTGGATGCGGCGCGGCGCGCGGAGCAGGATGAGCGCGAGCGCGCCAGCGCTCCAGAGGATGCCGTGTAACGACGAGGTAAGCGCCTCGTGAAGATGACTCCCGCCGATGTGCATCCCGCGGGGGCGCACGTTAGCGTGTGATCTGTGTCAGAACCCGAAGCCGTGACCGGTCCCACCTCCGCGCCTCATGCGCTCCACGCAACCCACCCGCTGGCGCTGGCGCCGGTGACCGGGCCCGCCAGTTCCGTGGACGGATTCGTCCGACAGTTCCTGCGCAACCTCAACTACGAGCGGGGCGTGCCGCTGTCGGCGTCCACCCCGAACGACCGCTACTTCGCGTTCGCGATGACCGTCCGCGACTACCTCATGGCGCGCTGGCTCGAGGACCTCCGCCGACA
Organism: Microbacterium sp. MRS-1; assembly: GCF_000585455.1. Lineage (NCBI taxonomy): Bacteria > Bacillati > Actinomycetota > Actinomycetes > Micrococcales > Microbacteriaceae > Microbacterium > Microbacterium sp. MRS-1. The sequence continues at coordinate 28,929 of NZ_JAUF01000019.1, read as the reverse complement.
GCGTGTCGTCCAGGCCAAGGGCGTCTGCTACCTCTCCGCCGAGTATCTGCTGGGCCGCCAGCTCGACAACAATCTGCTCGCGAGCGGCCTCACGGAGATCGCGACCGAGGCGATGGCCGCCTGCGGCATCGACATCGAGGAGCTGCGTGCGCAGGAGGTCGAGCCCGGACTCGGCAACGGCGGCCTCGGGCGCCTCGCGGCCTGTTTCATCGACTCGCTCGCGACGATGGGCGTGCCCAACATCGGCTACGGCATCCGCTACGAGTACGGCATCTTCCGGCAGACGTTCGTCGACGGACAGCAGGTCGAGCAGCCGGACGCGTGGCTGACGCTCGGTTCGCCCTGGGAGTTCCCGCACCCCGAGGCGGCACGCCGCATCTCCTTCGGCGGACACACCGAGACCTACGACGACGCCGGCGTCACCCGGTCGCGCTGGGTGCCGGGCTGGGACGTGCTCGCCGTCCCCTACAACTACATGGTGCCCGGCTACCTCAACGGGCGCGTCAACACGCTGCGGTTGTGGAGTGCCAAGGCGACCGACTCGTTCGACCTGCGCGTCTTCAACTCCGGCGACTACGAGGAGGCCGTCCGAGCCCAGACGTTCGCCGAGAACATCTCCAAGGTCCTCTACCCCGAGGACTCCACGCCGCAGGGCAAGGAGCTGCGTCTGCAGCAGCAGTACTTCTTCGTCGCGGCATCCATCGGCGACTTCCTGGAGCACACTCTCCCGGCCGACTTCGACATCCACAAGCTCCCGGACCGCGTCATCTTCCAGCTCAACGACACCCACCCGGTGATCGGCGTTCCCGAACTCATGCGCGTGCTCGTCGACGAGCGCAAGCTCGAGTGGGATGCCGCGTGGACGATCACGCAGCAGTGCTTCGCCTACACGTGCCACACGCTGCTGCCGGAGGCGCTCGAAGTGTGGTCGGTCGACCTTCTGGGACGCCTCCTGCCGCGCCACCTGGAGATCATCTACCGCATCAACGAGGAGTTCCTCGAGGCGGTGCGTGAACGCTACGGCGATGACGAGATGCGTATCCGCAACATGTCGATCATCGGTGAGTTCCCGGAGCGCAGCGTCCGGATGGCGTACCTCGCCACGGTCGCCGGAGCGAAGGTGAACGGCGTCGCCGAGCTCCACTCGCAGCTGCTGCGCGACAAGGTGCTGCCCGACTTCAACGACTTCTTCCCGGGCAAGTTCACGAACGTCACCAACGGCATCACACCGCGCCGATTCGTGCGGCTGGCCAACCCCGGGCTGTCGGGGCTCATCACCGAGGCCATCGGCACCGGTTGGCTCACCGACCTCGAGCGTCTCCGGGAGCTCGAGGCGTACGCCGAGGATCCCCAGTTCCGTCAGGCGTTCGCCGAGGTCAAGGCCGCCAACAAGCGTCGCCTGGGCGATGTGCTGCGCGCGCGCGACGGCCTCGAGATCAGCGACGGCCACATGCTCGACGTCATGGTCAAGCGTCTGCACGAGTACAAGCGGCAGATGCTCAAGCTCCTTCACGTGGTCACGCAGTACGAGAGCATCGTGTCGGGGCGGGTCGCGGCATCCGACGTGCTCCCGCGCACCGTCATCTTCGGCGCGAAGGCGGCCCCCGGCTATGCCATGGCCAAGCGCATCATCCACCTCATCAACGCCGTCGGAGAGGTCGTCAACACCGACCCCCGCGTCGAGGGGCGCCTGAAGGTGCTGTTCCCGCCGAACTACAACGTCACGCTCGCCGAGCGGCTCATCCCGGCCGCCGACCTGTCGGAGCAGATCTCGCTCGCGGGCAAGGAGGCCTCGGGCACGGGCAACATGAAGTTCGCGCTCAACGGGGCGTTGACGATCGGCACCGACGACGGCGCGAACGTCGAGATCCGTCAGCTCGTGGGCGATGACAACTTCTTCCTCTTCGGCATGAGCGAGCCCGAAGTGGAGGCGCTGTGGGCCCGGGGTTACAAGCCCGCCGACTTCTACCAGGGTGACGAGAACCTCCGCCGGGCGATGGATCTCATCGCCTCCGGCGCGTTCTCGGGCGGCGATCGCAGCGTGTTCGAGCCGATCGTGTCGAACCTGCTCTACGACGACCGCTTCATGGTGCTGGCCGACTACTCGTCGTACGTCGCGACGCAGGAGCGGGCGGATGCCGCCTACGTCGACCAGGATGCGTGGACCCGGTCCGCGATCCTGAACGTCGCGCGCTCCGGCTTCTTCTCGTCCGACCGCTCGATGCGCGACTATATCGAGCGCATCTGGCACACGCCGCCCCTGCTCTGAGAGCTGTCAGCGGCTTCGACTCGCTGCGCTCGCTCAACGACCGGCCCGCCTCGCGTCCCGGTCGTTGAGCGAGGAGCGCAGCGACGAGTCGAAGCGCGCCGCCGCGCCTCGCCCTGCCCGTCCGCAACTGCAAGGCGTGCTGACCGGCACGCCGCCTCCGCGAGGGATGCGGCGGCGTGTCGCGCGGCATCCCTTGCATGTCGGCTCGCGCCTGTGCACGCGGTGTCAGCGGGCGTAGCGTTCGACGAAAGCCCGCAGGATGCTGCCGGTGTGCACGACGGGCAGACGCCGCACGGCGTCGAGGGTGAGATCCAACTCGTCGGGCGCGAAGTACCCGTAGCCGGCGTAGGCGCGCACGCGGGTCGAGATGCCCTCGACGTCGCACTCCGGGTGGAACTGTGTGGCGTAGACGTTCCTGCCGACGCGGAACATCTGCACGGGACAGGCTTCGCCTCGAACGAGCAGTGTCGCCGTCGCCGGCAGCGCGGAGATCGCCTCCTTATGGCCGACGAATGCCGCGAAGCGGTCGGGCAGGCCGGCCAGGAGCGGGTCGTCGTGCCCGGCGCCGGTCTTGTCGACCTCGATGACACTGATGGGTTCCCGGTAGGTGCCGTCGATGACAGCGCCCTGATGTGCGCCGAGGGTTCCCACGCCGTAGCAGGCGCCGAAGAAGGGGAGGTCCCGCGCCACCACCTCGTCGAGAAGGGCGGCGATCTCCGCCTCGACCCGCCGCTGTGCGGGTGACTTCTTCTCGATCGGGTCCGACGCGTTGAACGGCCCGCCGCCCACGAAGATGCCCGAGTATGCGTCCAGGTCCACCTTTCCGAGGGGCTCTGCCTCCACCCGTACTCGGACGAGCTCGTCCGGCGACAGCCCGGTGAAGCGACGGAAAAGGGCGTACTCCTCGTCGGCGGGTACGTCCTCCGCCCGGGTCCCGAGCAGCAGGAACGGCTTCATCCTCGGACCGTTTCGATGTACGAGATGAGGGCTTCCAAGGTGGCGGCGACGGCGGGGTTTCGAGGCCCCTCGTCGCGAGCGACGGCCCAGTAGGCGAGAGGGTGCGCGTAGGCGCCGTCCAGCACCCGGGTCAGGCGCGGGTCGGCGTCGCCGAGGAAATCGGGCAGGATGCCGATGCCCGCTCCGGCCGCCGTCGCCTCGACGTGTGCGAAGACGCTCGTCGAACGGACGGATGCCGGCGAGTCCGGCAGCTCCTGCAGCGCGCGGTCGAGCTCATCGACCTGCAGCGAGCTCTCCACGTAGTACACGAGGGGGTGTGCGGCCAGCTCGGCGATCGAGTCGGGCCTACCCGCCTCGTCGAGATAGTCGGGTGTCGCGTAGAGACGAAGCGCGTACGCGCAGACCGGCGTCGCGTACGCCCGCAGCACCTGAGGTCGACCGACGACGATCTCCAGATCGACGCCGGAGCGGTTCTGGCGGACACGCTGCGTCGCCGAGAGCAGCTCGACCGCGAGCTGCGGGTGCTCGCGTCGCAGAGCGGTCATCGCCGGTGCGAGGAAGACCGAGGTGAAGGCATCGGGGGCGGAGACGCGCACCATGCCGTGCACGGCATCGGCGTTCTCCCCGTCGATGAGCTCGCGCAGTGACGCTTCGATGCGCTCGGCGATCGTCACCGCACGGTGACCGAGATCGGTGACCTCCCAGCCGCCGGCGGTGCGGACCAGGACACGTCCTCCCATCGCGGACTCGAGCGCCGTGACCCGACGGGACACCGTGGAGTGATTGACCCCGAGAACCTCGGCGGCGGCCGTGTAGCGACCCAGGCGCGCGACCGACAGGAATGTCATCAGCGCGTCCAGTGGGGGATCCGGGGGAGCGGCAGGCATGCCGACGAGTGTGCACCAGTGCACACCTGCGGTGCAAGTTTGCGGCGAGTGTGTGCATTGATCCACGGTCACGCGGTGCCTACGCTGGCCACGGGCGACGTCGAGGACGACGGCGGCCACTGCCCGCGACGACGACCGTCGCCGGTGTCGAAGGGAGTCTCATGTCCACGATCGCCTTCATCGGATTGGGTCACATGGGTGCGCCCATGTCGGCGCACCTCGTTGCCGCGGGGCACACCGTCCATGGCGTCGACCTCAACCCCGCTGCTGCGGCGGCCGCCGCCGAGCGGGGAGTGCAGATCGTCTCCTCGGTTGCCGAGGCCCTCGACGGCGCGGATGCCGCGATCACCTCGCTGCCCAAGCCCGAGCACGTCCGCGGCGTGTACGGGGGCATCGACGGCATCCTTGCGCACGCGGCGCCGTCGACCTTGCTGCTGGACACCTCGACCGTCGACGTGGAGACATCGCGCTGGTGCCACGCCGGAGCGCAGCAGCGCGGTCTGTCGTTCGTGGATGCGCCGATCTCCGGCGGAACCGCGGGCGCGGAGGCGCGCACGCTGACGTTCATGCTCGGCGGAGGTGCCGCCGACGTGGAGAGGGCGCGGGAGGTCGTGGCGCCGATGGCGGGCAACGTCATCGCCTGCGGTGAGGCGGGAGCCGGCATCGCCGCGAAGCTCGTCAACAACATGATGCTCTTCATCTCGGTCATGGCCGTGTCGGAAGGCTCGCAACTCGCGGAGCAGCTCGGTCTGGATCCGCAGGTGTTCTGGGACGTCGCCCGCGTCTCGTCGGCCGACTCGTGGGCGCTGCGCACCTGGTATCCGGTGCCGGGCATCGTCGAGAAGGCGGCGGCGAACAAGAATTTCGACGCGACCTTCTCCGTTGAGCTCGCCCGCAAGGACTGCGCACTGGCCGTACAGGCCGGAGACGACACCGGCGTGCACCTGCCGGCGGCGCGTCTCGCGCTCGGCCAGCTCGACGACCTCATCGCCGAAGGCCTGGGGGGCAAGGACTGCACGCTGGTCGCGCGGTTCGCCTCGCCGGACGGCACCCTCCGCGGCTACGACCCGTCCCGCGACGGCGCGTCCGCCGCCTGACCCGCCATCCCCTGCACACCCCGATCGAGAGGGCAATCCATGACCACCGCATCCGCACCGCAGACCTCCGCCGATCCCACCGGCTCGGTCACCGTGATCCCGCACATCGTCGCCGGAGAACGCGTCAGCCCCCAAGGCCGGACCGGTCCGGTCTTCAACCCCGCCTCGGGCCGGCAGAGCGGAGACGTCGCCCTGGCCTCGGCCGCGTTCGTCAACGAGGCCGCCCGCCGCGCCCAGGCCGCTCAGCGTGGTTGGCGCGACACCGGCCTCGGCAAACGTCAGCAGGTGATGTTCCGCCTCCGCGAGATCGTCGCCTCCCGCGCCGAGGAGCTGGCCCGCATCATCACCGCCGAGCACGGCAAGACGGTGGACGATGCCCTCGGCGAAGTGGCTCGAGGGCTCGAGAACGTCGAGTTCTGCACCAGTCTGATGCACCACCTCAAGGGCGACTACTCCGAGCAGGTCGCGTCGGGCGTCGACGTGCACCAGGTGCGTCAGCCGGTGGGTGTGGTCGCGTGCATCACGCCGTTCAACTTCCCCGCGATGGTGCCGCTGTGGATGGTGACGACCGCCATTGCCGCCGGCAACGCCGTGATCCTCAAGCCCAGCGAGCGCGACCCGTCGGCGGCGGTGTGGCTGGCCGAGGCCTTCGCCGAGGCGGGGCTTCCCGACGGCATCCTGAACGTCGTCCACGGCGACAAGGAGGCGGTCGACGCACTGCTGGACGACCCGATCGTGCGCGCCGTGTCGTTCGTAGGCTCGACCCCGATCGCCAGGTACATCTACGCGCGTGCCGCCGAGAACGGCAAGCGCGTGCAGGCGCTGGGCGGAGCGAAGAACCACATGATCGTCATGCCCGATGCCGATCTGGACGCCGCCGCGGATGCCGCGGTCTCGGCGGCTTACGGCTCGGCGGGGGAGCGCTGCATGGCCGTGTCGGTCGTCGTCGCGGTCGGCGACGTCGCCGACCCGCTGGTCGCGAAGGTCGCCGAGCGCATCGGCGGACTCGTCGTCGGCGACGGCACCGACCCCGACAGCGACATGGGCCCGCTGATCACGCGCGATGCCCTCGAGCGTGTCCGCGGCTTCGTCGCGGGAGCTGCGGACGAGGGCGCCCGCATCGTGGTGGACGGCCGCGAGCTCGCGGTGGACGGCGACGGGTTCTTCATCGGACCGTCGCTCGTCGACGCCGTGACGCCGGGCATGCGCGTCTACGACGAGGAGATCTTCGGGCCGGTGCTCTCGGTCGTGCGTGTCGCCTCCTACGACGACGCCGTTGCGCTGATCAACGACAACCGCTACGCCAACGGCACCGCGGTGTTCACCCGCGACGGCAAGACCGCCCGCCAGTTCGAGTACGACATCGAGGTCGGAATGGTCGGGGTCAACGTCCCCATTCCCGTGCCGATCGGGGCGTTCTCGTTCGGCGGCTGGAAGGACTCGCTGTTCGGCGACACGCACATGTACGGCCCGGAGGCGTTCAACTTCTACACGCGCCGGAAGGTCGTCACGACGCGGTGGCCCGACCCCAGCGAGAGCCAGATCAGCCTGGGCTTCCCGACCCACTGAATCGTCCAGGATAGGCTGGAGTTCCACATTCCGCTCCATCGTCGGAGGTACACCATGGCGATCGCACGACTGCACGGAGGCCCGCTGGACGGGCAGGTCCTTCCCCTGGCCGACGAGAGCCAGGACCGGCTGATCCTGCCCTACAGCGAGACCCAGATCGTCTACGAGCGCACCGGCGCGGCCGAGAACACCGGCGAGGGTGACGGCCCGACGTCCGCCGAGTTCCACTTCGTGGAGGCGGAGGACGACATCGATCCCGACCCCGACGGCCGGGACGAGTGACGCCGCAGCCCCAGCGCGCGCTCGAGATCGAGCTGACGTTCGACGTCCACGGCGACACCCCGCTGCCCGACCTGTCGGGTCTGCCGGGTGTCGCCGTCGTCGATGGGCCCGCGCGTCGCGACCTCGATGCCCGGTACTTGGACGTGCCGGGCTTCGCCCTGGGGCGCGCCGGCTACGCGGTGCGCCGCCGCACCGGAGGACCGGACGAGGGATGGCACATCAAGGGGCCCAAGACCGCCGACGGCGGGCGGCTCGAGACGCACTGGCCGCTCGATGAGGCGCCAGCGAGCGCGCCCGCCGGTGAGGTGACCGTCCCGGATGCCGTCGCCGACGCCGTGGCCGAGATCGCCGCCGGAGACCTGGCGCCGATTGCCCGCATCGTCAACGACCGCCATGCCTACGCCCTCCGCGACGAGGTGGGCGCGCTCGTCGCGGAGTTCGTCGACGACCACGTCGTCGCGACCGACGAGGTCCGCGGTGTGCAGACGACGTGGCGCGAGTGGGAGTTCGAGCTGGGTCCTGCCGCGCCGGCCGACGGTGCCCGCACCGCGCTCTTCGACGCGGTCACCGCTGCCGTCGCGGCGGTGGGCGGACGCCCCGCGGCATCCGATTCCAAGCTCGCTCGCACGCTCGGGCTCTGACGGCCGTCCGTCCCGTCTCGTCGCTTTCGCCTGCGGATGGCGTCGAGAAGGGACGGACGAACGGACGTCGGATGCCGGAAACCACTGACGCCGCCCCCGGCTTCGGTTGGGGCGGCGTCAGTCGTAGGAGTCAGCGTACTCCAGAGCTCACGGAGCTCAGAGGTTGATCATGTGTCCCGCGAGACCGTGGAAGGCCTCCTGCAGAGCCTCGGACAGCGTCGGGTGGGTGTGCACGTTGCGCGCCAGCTCCAGAGCGGTCAGGTCCCACTTCTGGGCGAGGGTGAGCTCCGGCAGCAGCTCCGACACGTCGGGGCCGATGAGGTGGCCGCCGACGAGCTCGAGGTGCTCGGCATCCGCGATGAGCTTGACGAAGCCGACCGGCTCGCCGAGGCCGTGCGCCTTGCCGTTGGCCATGAAGGGGAAGGTCGCGACCTTGTACTCGCGTCCGGTCTCCTTGTACTGAGCCTCGGTGTAGCCGAACGACGCCACCTGCGGCGAGCAGAAGGTCGCACGTGGCATCATGCGGTAGTCGCCGAGGGCCATGGTCTCCGCGCCACCGATCGTCTCGGCGGCGACGACGCCCTGCGCCTCGGCGACGTGGGCGAGCTGCAGCTTGGCCGTGACGTCACCGATGGCGTAGATGCCCTCGACGTTGGTACGCATGAAGTCGTCGATCTCGATGGCACCGCGCTCGGTGAGCTTCACACCGGTGTTCTCCAGGCCGAAGCCCTCGACCCGGGGAGCGAAGCCGATCGACATGAGCACCTTGTCGGCTTCGATCGAGCCCTGCGCACCGCTCTTGTTGTCGGTGTAGGTCACCGTGACCTTGTCGCCGGAGTCGACGACCGACTCCACCTTGGTCGAGACGAGGATGTCGACCCCGAGGTTCTTGTACTGCTTCGCGATCTCCTTCGAGACGTCCGCGTCCTCGTTGGGGAGGGCCCGGTCGAGGAACTCGATGATCGTGACCTTCACGCCGTAGTTCGTCATGACGTAGGCGAACTCCATGCCGATGGCGCCGGCGCCGACGATGACGATCGAGTTCGGCAGATCGCGCGTGAGGATCTGCTCCTCGTACGTCACGACGTTCTCGCTCAGCGTCACGCCCGGGAGCAGGCGCACCGTCGAGCCGGTCGCGATGATGACGTTGTCGAAGGTGACCTCTTCGGTGGAGCCGTCGCTCTTGGCGACCGAGATCGCCTTGGGGCCGGTGAAGGTGCCCCGGCCCTCGAACTCGGTGACCTTGTTCTTCTTCATCAGGTAGTGGATGCCCTTGACGCGGCCGTCGGCGACGACGCGCGACCGGTCCCACGCCGTGCCGAAGTCGAGGCTGAACTCACCCGTGATGCCGAAGAAGTCGGCCTTGTGCTTCAGGGTGTGGGCGATCTCGGCGTTCTTCAGAAGCGCCTTGGAGGGGATGCAGCCGACGTTGAGGCAGACACCGCCCCAATACTTCTCTTCGATGATGGCGACGGACTGGCCGAGCTGCGCGGCGCGGACCGCCGCGACATAGCCACCAGGGCCGGCACCGAGGACGACGACGTTGAAATGAGGCATGCTCTCAGCCTAGTCCTCGGGGGTGGCTCGGGACTTCCGCAGAAGCACCGCCACGAGGGCGCCGAGCGCGGCCGCGACCACCAGGCCGAGCAGCACCCAGACGAACACCGGGACACCTCCATCGCCGTTCGATGTCGGCGTCGCGGTGAGTGTCTGTGTGGTCGTCGTTTCGGCGGGAGCGGCCGTCTGCGACGAGCCGCCCGCCACGGTGAACGTGTACTGCCCCGAGACCGGGTGGCCGTCGCTGGAGACCACGCGCCAGGTCACGGTCACCGGGCCGGACGCGTTGCCGGCGAGCCCCTGTGTCAGATGCGTGCCGTCCAGCGTCGGATCGACGTCGGTGAGCGAGGCTCCCGCGGCATCCGTCACCACGACCTGCGTCGCGCCGGGCTCGTCCATCAGCACGCCGCTGAACGTCATGGTGATCTGGGCGGGCAGCGTGCCGACCTCGGCGTTCACGCCCGGGTCGGCGCCGATCAGCTCATCGTGCGCCCACGCGGGGGAGGCCACGGCGATGGAGAGTCCGCCGAGCAGGAGTGCGACGAGGCCGACGAGGACCGAACGGAACGTACGAACTCTGTGTGACATCACGTCCTCGACCCTATCCGCGCCTGTTGTGCGCCGGGTCGGAGTCCTAGCATGGCGGCAGGCGAGCGTCGCGCTCGCCGTGACCGGAAGGACGGTGCGAGATGGACGCCAGGATGATGGAAGCGATGGCCGGCGAGATGTCGATGGCCGAGATGCCCGCGATGGATGCCGCGGTCATGCAGGCCTGCATGGACGCCTGTGCCGCCTGTGAGCAGGCCTGCACGGTGTGCTCGATGCAGATGATGGGCTGTGCCCCGTCGTGCATGAACTGCGCCGACATGTGCAACACCATGATGCGTGCCATGCTGCGGATGCCGGGCATGACGCCGGCGTCGATGATGGCGATGCTCGACGCCTGCATCGCGATGTGTCAGACGTGCATGGACATGTGCATGATGCACGCTGATGACAGCCCCGTGTGCGCCATGTGCGCGGACGCGTGCCGGGCCTGTATGGATGCGTGCATGGCGGTCAAAGACGCGATGATGGCGGCCGCCTGAGCGGCACCCGTCCCTCTCGACTCAGACCGCGAGCACGTTGAAGAGCCGTCCTCCGGCGTGGAGCGCGTGATAGCGCGGGTGGAACGCGACCGGCGTACCCCGTTGCACGGACGCCGCGGCCCCGGCGCCGTTCCACAGTTCGATCTCGCGCCCCTCGAGGGTGACGATCGTGAGCGTGCCGTCGGCCGCTGAGGCGACCGCGATCGCGTCGACCCATTCTCCGGGCGTTGCCGACACCAGCCGCGACTGGATCAGGTGGACGGCGTGTCCGGCCGCGAAGGAAGAGCAACCGCGGCCCGTCGCGCACATGCAGATGGCGTCCTGACGCACCGGTGCGGGCGTGAGGCGGTTCTGCGCTGCGGACACGGGGTTCCTCTCGTGGATGCCGCCCGTGGTGGCGGTGCGATCAGGCTACGTCGGGGCGAAGGCCGTCCGCGCGGACGGCGTCACACATCGACACACGCCGCTGAGTCGCACCGCTCGGCGGGATCGGGGCTGGCGCGGCGCGAAACCCGGTTCCCCGGCGGGGGTTCGCAGCCCGGGTCGATCCGTTAGGGTGAAGAGGAAGGAGGCCATGGTGGAAGAGAACGCTCGAGACGCTGGTGTCAGCGGTATCCGACGTGACGCCGGGAGTGCCGGCTCTGCCGACACCACCCAGACTTTCGGTCACGATTCCGACCTCTCCTTCGTGCCGTTCGGAACGGACCTGACGGACGTCGAGCGGGAGGCCATCGATGCGCTTCCGTCTCGCGCTGCGTTGCTGCTCGTCCGCTCCGGTCCCACGGCGGGCGCACGCTATCTGCTCGACACCGATGTCACCACGGTTGGGCGCCATCCCGAGGCCGACATCTTCTTCGACGATGTCACCGTCTCTCGTCGTCACGCAGAGATCACCCGCACCGGCGCCGTCTTCGAGCTCGTCGACCAGCGCTCTCTGAACGGCAGCTATGTCAACGGTGAACGGGTGGACCGTGCCGTGCTCATCGACGGCTCCGAGGTGCGCATCGGCAAGTTCCGCCTCAACTTCTTCGCGTCGCCGGTCGACCGCGGTCAGGTGACGAGCGGGTGAGCCCGGCTGTCTCACCCCGTGGACGCGCGTCGTCCTCGGGTTATCTCAGCATTGGTCAGGTGCTCGCACGCCTGACGCCGGAGTTCTCCGATCTCAGCGCGAGCAAGCTGCGCTACCTCGAGGTGCAGGGCATCGTCACGCCCCTGCGAACCGAGTCGGGGTACCGCAAGTTCTCGCCTCTCGACGTCGAGCGACTGCGCACCGCGCTCACGCTTCAGCGCGACCACTACATGCCCCTTGCGCGAATTCGCGAGTATCTCGACGAACAGCACGGCGGCACTGTCGCGCCGCCGGCGACGGCGTCGATCGTCACCGCCCCGCGCCGCTATCGCCGCGAGGAACTGCTGCAGACGGCAGGAGCGTCGGCGGCGCTGCTGAACGATGCCGTACGCGCCGGGCTCATCGCGGCAGCCGAGAGCTACGACGACAAGACGCTGGGTGTGCTTCGTGCGCTCGTGGCCCTCGACGGGCACGGCATCCAGCCCCGCCACGTGCGGGGCGTCCGGCAGGCAGCGGAGCGTGAGGTCGCGCTCGTCGAGAGCGCGCTGACGCCCCTGTTGCGCCGCTCGGACGCCGTGTCGCGTGCACGTGCGGGCGAGCTCGCTCCCGAGCTGCTTCGTCGCCTGGACGAAGTGCGCGCGGCGTTCGCGCACGCGGCGCTGGACCGCATCGCGCCGTGACGGCGGCGCGACACGCCGAGCGTCGGGATGCGGATGTCGTTGCCGCAGGCACTCGGCTGATCTACCGTGGAGGAAACGACGCACTGTCCACATGGAGGCGAGCATGACCGCGCACGATGCGCCTGATGAGGTCCGCTTCGCCACCGAGCTGCTGTTCACGGACGGTCTGCCGCAGATGGATGACGAGGTCGGGTACCGCGGCGCCGTCGCTGCACGCGCAGCCGGCATCACCTATCGTCAGCTCGACTATTGGGCGCGTACCGAACTCGTCCAGCCCACCGTCCGCGGCGCCAGCGGTTCGGGATCGCAGCGTCTCTACGGCTTCCGCGACATCCTCGTGCTCAAACTGGTGAAGCGGCTTCTCGATACCGGCATCTCCCTGCAGCAGATCCGCACGGCGGTCGAGCAGCTTCGTGCCGCCGGCATCCGCGATCTCGCCGGCACCACGCTGATGAGCGACGGCGCGTCCGTCTATCTCTGCACCTCGAACGACGAAGTCATCGACCTCGTCAGCAGGGGACAGGGCGTGTTCGGCATCGCCGTCGGCAAAGTGCTGCACGAGGTCGAATCGACCTTGCTCGACTTCGATCCGCAGGCTCCGGACCCCGTCGACGAACTCGCCGCTCGTCGCGCCGTCAAGTCCGCCTGAGAAGGCAACGGCGCCGCGAGCCGACGCGCTGCTTGTCGGCTCTCGTCTTCGGCGCCCGATCGACGACCGACCGCTGTGTGACGGAAAAGGTCAGGCCCGCTGCTCGCCCGCGGTGATCCGACCGGTGCGCATGACGCGGTCCAGCAGTGCGTCGAAGTCGCCGGCCAGCTCCTGAGCCGAGTCGCCCGGCCAGATGTGCAGCGGCTTCGCCGCCCCCTGCGCCTGCTGCAGCGACGTGCGCTCGGGAAGCTGTGGCGACAGGACGAGCGGACCGAACATGTCGCGCAGCTCCTTGATGCGGAACTGGTGCTCGATCGACTGCGGGCGCACGCGATTCACGACGATCCCGAGCGGCTGCAGGCGGGGAGACAGGCCACGGCGGATCTCCTCGATCGCCCGCAACGCCCTGTCGGCGGCGGCGACCGAGAACAGTCCCGGTTCGGTGACCACGATGACCCGGTCCGAAGCCGCCCATGCGGTACGCGTCAGTGCGTTGAGCGAGGGGGCGCAGTCGATGAGGACGAGGTCGTAATCGGCTTCGATGGTGGCGAGGGCCTCTTCGAGCTTCCACACGTCGCGCACACTCGGGTGCGGGCCGTCGAAGTTGATCGCCGACGGGCTGCCGATCATGACGTCGATCGTGCCCGGGTGCACCTTGGCCCAGCCGCTGGCGGTGATGGCCTGGCGGACCACCTTCTCCTTGGGATTGGCGAGCACGTCGGCCACGTTCAGCCGGCCGGCCACCTGGATGTCCATGCCCGTCGACACGTCAGATTGCGGGTCGAGGTCGACGACGAGAGTCCGCACCCCTCGGGCGAACGCCGCGGAGGCGAGGCCGAGAGTCACGGTGGTCTTGCCGACACCCCCCTTGAGCGAGGAGACGGAGAGTACGTGCACGAGGCTCTACGTTACCGTCCCCTAGGCTGTGAGGACACTCAGGCCCTCGTGAAAAGTGGGCTCGTCGGGGAATCTGCTCCCTCGGCGCGCGGGAGCCGCTCGGAGAAGAGGTCCGCATGTTCCGCAAGATCCTGGTGGCCAACCGCGGAGAGATCGCGATCCGTGCCTTTCGTGCCGCCTTCGAACTGGGTGCGCGGACGGTCGCGGTCTACCCCTACGAGGACCGCTACTCGCTGCACCGGCTGAAGGCCGACGAGGCGTACCAGATCGGCACCATCGGCCAACCTGTGCGTGCGTACCTCGACGTCGATGAGATCATCCGCGTGGCCGAGCAGGCGGGCGCCGACGCCATCTACCCCGGCTACGGCTTCCTCTCCGAGAACCCCGAGCTGGCCGCGGCCGCCGCGCGCAGCGGCATCGTCTTCATCGGCCCGCCGTCGCGCGCCCTCGAGATGGCGGGCAACAAGGTGACCGCCAAAGAGCATGCGATCGCGGCCGGGGTGCCGGTGCTGCGCTCGACGCCCGCGTCGGACGACGTCGACGCGCTCGTCGCGCGCGCGGACGAGATCGGCTTCCCGATCTTCGTGAAGGCGGTCGCCGGCGGCGGCGGGCGGGGAATGCGCCGCGTCGAAGCCGCGCCGCAGCTGGCCCCTGCGATCGCGGAGGCGATGCGCGAGGCCGATGCCGCGTTCGGCGATGCCCGCGTCTTCCTGGAACAGGCCGTGCAGCGGCCGCGTCACGTCGAGGTGCAGATCCTCGCCGACAAGACCGGCGAGACCGTGCACCTGTTCGAGCGGGACTGCTCGGTGCAGCGACGTCATCAGAAAGTCGTCGAGATCGCGCCGGCGCCCAACCTCGACCCCACCATCGCCTCGGCATTGCACGCCCACGCGATCGCGTTCGCCCGGTCGATCGGCTACGAGAACGCCGGAACGGTGGAGTTCCTCCTCGAGACGGCCGGTCCCCGCGCCGGCGAGGTCGTCTTCATCGAGATGAATCCGCGCATCCAGGTCGAGCACACCGTGACCGAGGAGGTCACCGACGTCGACCTCGTGCAATCGCAGATGCGCATCGCTGCCGGCGAGACGCTCGCCGAGCTCGGCCTGCGCCAGGACCAGATCCGCCTGCGCGGGGCGGCGCTGCAGTGCCGCATCACGACCGAGGACCCGACCCAGGGGTTCCGCCCCGACACGGGCAAGATCACCACCTACCGTTCGCCGGGCGGCGCGGGCATCCGCCTCGACGGGGGGACGACGGCCGCGGGTTCCCAGGTCAGTGCGCACTTCGACTCGCTGCTGGCCAAGCTCACGTGCCGCGGACGGGACTTCGGCGCCGCGGTCGTGCGATCGCGTCGAGCCCTCGCCGAGTTCCGCATCCGCGGGGTCTCGACCAACATCCCCTTCCTGCAGGCGGTGCTGGACGATCCCGCCTTCGTGGCCGGTGACGTCAGCACGTCGTTCATCGACGAGCGCCCCGAGCTGGTGCGCGGTCGCGCGTCGAAGGACCGCGGATCGAAGATCGTGGCGTGGCTGGCCGAGACGACCGTCAACCGTCCGCACGGGGAGATCCCCGCCGTCACCGACCCGCGCGCGAAGCTCCCGTCCGTCGATCTGTCCACGCCTCCTCCTGCCGGTTCGCGACAGCGCCTTCTCAGCCAGGGCCCGGCCGGGTTCGCGGCGCAGCTGCGCGCTCAGACGCCGCTCGCCGTCACCGAGACGACGTTCCGAGACGCACATCAGTCTCTGCTGGCCACGCGCGTGCGCACACGGGACCTGGTGACGGTCGCGCCCTACGTCGCCCGGCTCACCCCTCAGCTGCTCTCGATCGAGGCGTGGGGCGGCGCCACCTACGACGTGGCGCTCCGCTTCCTCGGCGAAGACCCTTGGGAGCGGCTGGACGCCCTCCGGGCCGCGGTGCCGAACGTGGCGATCCAGATGCTCTTGAGGGGGCGTAACACGGTGGGGTACACGCCGTATCCGACGCGCGTCACCGATGCCTTCGTCTCGGAGGCCGCGGCATCGGGCGTCGACATCTTCCGTATCTTCGATGCCCTCAACGACGTCTCCCAGATGCGGCCCGCCATCGACGCCGTGCTGCACACCGGCACCACGCTGGCGGAAGTCGCCCTCTGCTATACCGGTGATCTCCTGTCGCCGACCGAGGATCTGTACACCCTCGACTACTACCTGCGCGTGGCGGAGCAGATCGTGGATGCCGGGGCGCACGTCCTCGCCGTCAAGGACATGGCGGGGCTGCTGCGCCCCGGCGCCGCTGCGCGTCTGGTGCGGGCTCTGCGGGACCGCTTCGACGTCCCGGTCCACGTCCATACGCACGACACCGCCGGTGGTCAGCTCGCGACGCTGTTGGCCGCCGCCGCCGCGGGCGCCGACGCCGTGGATGCCGCTGCGGCGCCGATGGCGGGAACGACCAGCCAGCCCTCGCTGTCCGCGCTCGTCGCCGCCCTCGCGCACACCGAGCGCGACACCGGACTCGACCTCGGTGCCGTCTCGGAACTCGAACCGTACTGGGAGGCGATGCGCCGCCTCTACCGCCCGTTCGAGTCGGGTCTTCCCGGGCCGACGGGACGCGTCTATCGGCATGAGATCCCCGGCGGTCAACTGTCGAACCTCCGCCAGCAGGCGATCGCTCTCGGCCTGTCGGAGGACTTCGAGCTGATCGAGGACATGTACGCCGCCGCGGACGCGATCCTCGGGCGCGTCCCGAAGGTGACGCCCTCCTCGAAGGTCGTCGGCGATCTTGCTCTGTACCTCGCCGCCGTGCGCGCAGACCCCGCCGACTTCGCCGAGAACCCCGATACCTATGACATCCCCGACTCCGTCGTCGCGTTCATGGCGGGGGAGCTGGGTGAGCTTCCGGGCGGCTGGCCGGAGCCGTTTCGCACCAAGGTGCTGCGTGGTCGCGAGATCCGCGGCGGGATCACCGAGATCTCCGACGCCGATGCCGCGAACCTCGAAGCCGACAGTGCGACCCGGCGCGCCACACTGAACTTCCTGCTGTTTCCCGCCCCCACGGCGGCCTTCCGGGAGACCCGCGACACCTACGGCGATCTCAGCGTCCTCGACA
Source organism: Microbacterium sp. MRS-1 (assembly GCF_000585455.1). NCBI lineage: Bacteria > Bacillati > Actinomycetota > Actinomycetes > Micrococcales > Microbacteriaceae > Microbacterium > Microbacterium sp. MRS-1. Next base: position 12,203 of record NZ_JAUF01000019.1, on the reverse strand, counting down.
CCGCGGACTATCTGTACGGGCTCGCGCCCGGAACCGAGCACGTCGTCGAGATCGAGCGCGGCGTCCAGCTGTACGTGGGGTTGGAAGCGATCGGCGACGCCGACGAGCGCGGCATGCGCACCGTGATGACGACGTTGAACGGGCAGCTGCGTCCCGTCTTCGTGCGCGACCACGCCGTCGCGGTCGAGGTGCGTCAGTCGGAGAAGGCCGATGCGACCGTAGCGGGCCACGTGGCCGCCCCGTTCTCGGGTGTCGTCACCCCGAAGGCCGCGGTGGGCGATCGCGTCTCGGCGGGTCAGCCGGTGGCATCCATCGAGGCGATGAAGATGGAGGCAGCCATCACGGCGCCGATGGACGGCATCGTCGAGCGTCTCGTCATCGGCGCGGCGACCGCGGTGGAGGCCGGCGATCTTTTGCTGGTGGTCCGACCCTCCGAGTAGCCTGGAGCGGGGGCGTGAGTCGTCCCGCGAGCCATGGGGGTCGGGACCCCGCCCCGCGGCCCGGCGGTGACGCCGCGGCTGCGCCGTCCCGAGGACGACCCGAATCGGCCGGAGCCCGACGGCGCCGGCCCGGAACTGGAGTGTGTAGCCGTGCCTGACCGCAACGAGAATGCGAGCGAGGACGCCGACAACGGCGTGCTGGAGAGCGTGACCGGCGCCGAGACGACCGGGATCGGCATCGTCGAGGGAGCCACCGCGCAGATCGACGTCGCCTTGCCCGTAGCGGTCGACGATGACGACTTCGACGACGACGTCGTGCTCGACGACGAGGTCGAGATCCATGAGGGTGTCGTCGAGGAGGTGGACACCGTCGCCGCATCGGCAGTCGCCGAGGACGTCGAGGAGGTCGAGGAGGCGGTTGATGCGTCGGCGCCCGATGCGGCAACGATCGCGCTCACGTCGGCTTCCCTTGCGACCGCGGATGCCGCTCAGCACGAGCGCCTGCGGCCGCGCACATCCGAGATCACCCTGCAGTCGCGCCGACTGGGCGACTTCGAGGCGGGGCGGGAGAGCTCCGACCTGCTGACGCCGGATCGGCTGCTGGATCCCGCCCACGCGGTGCGCCCGGAGCCCGACGGCGCGTGGCAGCACCTCGTCTACACGCTGTCGGGACGTCGGATCAACCTCGGCGACAGCAAGCGCGCGCGTGCGCGCAAGGCTCTCGACCGGCGCATTGCGGCCCCGCTGCACGGCGGCGCGAAGTTCGTCCCCGTGCTCTCACGAAAGGGCGGCGTCGGAAAGACCACGATCACGACCCTGCTGGGCATGGCGCTCGCCGATGCCCGTGAGGACCGGGTGATCGCCGTCGACGCGAACCCCGACCGCGGCACCCTCGCCGAGCGCATCGGGCGCTCGAGCGGCAAGACGGTTCGCGATCTGGTGCGAGCCCACGCCGACGTCCAGGGGTTCAACGACATCTCCGAGATCGTCGCCCGCGATCACACTCGGCTCGACATCATCGCTTCCGACACCGATCCGCATGTGTCCGAGGCCTTCAACGACAGCGACTACGACGCGGTCGCCGATGTCGCCGCACACTTCTATTCGCTCGTGCTCACCGACACCGGCACCGGCATCGTCCATTCCGTCATGGGGGCGACCCTCGAGCGTGCCGACCAGCTGATCGTCGTTGCCGGTCTGAGCGTGGACGAGGCGAGACTGGCCTCGGAGACGTTGACCTGGCTGGAGAGCAACGGCTACGCCGATCTCGTGCGCTCCGCCGTGGTCGTGCTGAACACGGCACGTCCAGGCGCTGCACTCGTGCGGGCGGGTGAGCTCCAGTCCCACTTCCAGACACGGGTCGGGCACGTGGTCCGCGTGCCCTACGACGCGCACATCGCATCGGGCAGCGCGATCGTCTTCCGTGACTTGCAGCCCGAGACGCGTGAGGCTGCGCGCGAGCTGGCCGCCATCGTCGTCGAAAGCCTGCGTCAGCGGGTCGCCGCCTGATGGCCGTCCGCCCGATCCGCCTGTTCGGAGACCCCGTCCTGCGCGCTCCCAGCGCGTCCATCGACGTGATCGACGACGGCATCCGGTCGCTCGTGCAGGACCTGCTCGACACGGTCGAATTGCCCGGCCGTGCGGGAGTGGCGGCGCCGCAGATCGGTGTCGGTCTCCGCGCCTTCAGCTACAACATCGACGGAGACATCGGGTACGTGTTGAACCCGGTGCTGACCGAGGTGTCGGGTGAGCCGGCGCTGGTCGGTGAGGGATGCCTGTCGGTGCCCGATCTCTGGCACGAGACCCTGCGCTATCCCTGGGCTCGCGTGGTCGGCATCGATCTCGACGGCGACGAACTCGTGCTCGAGGGGGAGGGACTCATGGCGCAGGCGCTGCAGCATGAGACCGACCACCTCGACGGCATGCTCTACATCTCGCGGCTCAGCCCCGATGAGCGCAAGATCGCGATGCGTCGCATCCGCGAGTCCTCCTGGTTCTGACCTCGGGAGATGCGACGACGGGGCGGTCCATCCGGGCCGCCCCGTCGTCGCATCTCGAGATCAGCCCAGCGACACGTTGGTCGTCGTCACCGGCACGGTGTAGATCTCCTCGATCTCGTTCGCGAAGTCGTTCAGGATGACATTGCGCTTGATGCTCATCTTGGGCGTGAGATGTCCGCTCGCCTCGGTCCATTCGCTGTCGAGGATCGTGAACTTGCGGATGGACTCGGCGCGCGAAACGTTCTTGTTCGCGATGTCCACCGCACGCTGCACCTCGGCCCGCACCTGCGGGTTCTTCGCGGCATCCGAGAGGGACATGTCCGCCGGGAGGCCGTTGTTCGCGAGCCAGGCGGGGAGCATCTCGGGGTCGAGGGTGATCAGCGCCGAGATGAACGGCTTCTGGTCGCCCACGACGACCACCTGACCGACGATCGGGTTCGCTCGAATCGGGTCCTCCAGTGCCGCGGGAGCGACGTTCTTGCCGCCGGCGGTGACGATGATCTCCTTCTTGCGTCCGGTGATCGTGAGGAAGCCGTCGGTGTCGAACGCGCCGATGTCACCGGTCTTGAACCAGCCGTCGTCGAACGCGGCGGCCGTGGCATCGGGGTTGCGCCAGTACTCCTTGAAGACGTTGACGCCCCGCACCTCGACCTCGCCGTCGTCGGCCAGACGCACGCCGACGCCGGGGAGCACCGGCCCCACCGTGCCGATCTTGGACTTCGTCGCGAGGTTGACGGTGGCCGGCGCCGTCGTCTCGGTGAGTCCGTAGCCTTCGAGGATGGTCACGCCGAGGCTGTGGAAGAAGTGGCCGAGACGGGGGCCCAGGGGAGCGGACCCCGAGACGGCATGGGTGACGCGTCCACCCATGGCTTCGCGGAGCTTGCCGTAGACGAGCTTGTCGAACAGGGCGAACTTCACCTTCGTGCCCAGCGGGATCTTCTTGCCTTCCTGGAGCAGTCGGGAGTGCTCGATCGCCGTGTGGGCCGCGGCGCGGAAGATCTTTCCCTTGCCGCCGGCCTCCGCCTTCTGCTCCGCCGAGTTGTAGACCTTCTCGAACACGCGGGGTACGGCCAGCAGGAAGGTGGGCTTGAAGGAGCCGAGGGCCGGCAGCAGCTGCTTGGTGTCGGGCTGATGCCCGGTCTTCACGCCGGCGTGCACGTCGAGGATCGAGATGAAGCGGGCGAAGACGTGCGCGGTCGTGATGAACAGCAGTGTCGATGCGCCGCCAGGGGTGTTCATGACCTCGGCCAACGCCTTGGCGGCGTTGCGAGAGAGTTCGACGAAGTTGCTGTGGGTCAGGACACAGCCCTTGGGGCGTCCCGTGGATCCCGAGGTGTAGATGAGCGTGGCGATGTCCGAGCCGACGGCGATGCGGCGACGACGCTCGATCTCGGCATCTTCGACGGTGCCGCCGCCCGCGCGGAGCGTGTCGAGGTCGCCGGCCTCCATCGACCAGACGTCGCGGACGAGCGGCACCTCGGAACGGATCTCCGCGATGCGGGCCGCGTGCTCGGCCGATTCGCCGAGCACCGCGACGGCGCCCGAGTCGGACAGGATCCAGCTGATCTGCGCCGCCGAGCTCGTCTCGTAGATGGGCACCATGACGGCGCCGGCGAAGAAGAGGGCGAAGTCCACGAGCGTCCACTCATACGTGGTGCGGGCGATGAAGCCCACCTTGTCGCCCGGGGCGATGCCAGCGGCGGCGAAGCCCTTCGCGAGCGCGATCACCTCTCGTTCGAACTCGGCGGCGGTGATGTCTCGCCAGCCGTCACCATCGGGGACGGCGAACAGGGCCAGGGACGGTGTCGCCTTGACGCGTTCGACGAGCAGATCGGCGATGTTGGCCTGCGGTTCGGCGGGAACGACGGCGGGAACTTCGAACTGTACGGCGCTCATGGGCGGCAACTCCTTCGGTACCGGGTGGCGTCGGCGATCGACGGCTGGAATCGAGTCTAACTCCTGGTGGAACTCAGTCCCACAGAAGACAGCGTCGCCCGAAAAGCACGGCCTGCCCCGACCGTGGGTCTGTCCTGTCCACACTAGACTCTCGGATGCCGTGCCGCCCGGGCCGGCCGGAAGGGAGCGCCGTGCTCAACGTCGGCATCGACATCGGGGGGACGAAGATCGCCGGAGGTGTCGTCGACGACACGGGTGCGATCATCGAGCGCGCCCGCGTCGCCACGCCGGTGGACACCGGCGAGCTCGCCGACGCCGTCGCCGCGATGGTGCACGAGCTGGCCTCGCGTCACGAGGTCGCGGCGGTCGGTGTCGCTGCGGCGGGCTACATCGACCGCAGTCGGTCGGTGATGCTGCTCTCGCCCAACATCGACTGGCACGACGAGCCGTTGCGTGCGCAGTTCGAAGCACGCATCGGCCGTCCCGTCACGCTGGAGAACGACGCGAACGCCGCGGGGTGGGGCGAGTATCGCTTCGGAGCGGGTCAGGGATCCACCGACATGGTGATGGTGACCCTCGGCACGGGCGTGGGCGGCGCCGTCATCAACGACGGACGTCTCCTCATCGGTGCCAACGGCAGCGCGGCGGAGCTCGGTCACCTGCGGTTCGTCCGCGGTGGTCGCCCGTGCGGCTGCGGACAGAACGGCTGTCTCGAGCAGTACGCGTCGGGGCGCGCCCTGCAGCGCGAGCTGGGTGACATCGCCGAGGCCGGGGGCATCGGCGAGCGTCTGGCCGCGCACCGCGATGCGGACGGCATCGTCCACGGGCCCGACCTGGCGCGCCTCCTCGCCGAGGACGACGCTGGTGCCGTCGAGGCCGTGCGCCGCGTGGCCACCGCGCTCGGAGAGGCCTGCGGAGCCTTTCAGGCGGTTCTCGACCCCGACCTCTACGTCATCGGCGGCGGCGTCGCCGACCTCGGCGAGGTTCTGCTGGAGCCCACGCGGCTGGCGTACGAGACCTCTCTGCCCGGCTTCGGCAATCGACCGACCGCGCGCTTCGTCACGGCGACACTCGGCAACGATGCGGGGATGGTGGGCGTCGCCGATCTCGCCGGGCTGCGCAGCCAGTGAGCCGTCGGGATATCCTCGTCGCATCGTGGACACGGACAGACGTCACAGAGAGGTGAGTCCCGCCTGATGTTCTACTGGGTCATGAAGTACATCGTGATCGGGCCGATCGTCAAAGCGATCTTCCGACCGTGGATCGTCGGGCGGACGAACGTCCCGTCGTCGGGAGCCGCCATCCTCGCGAGCAACCATCTCTCCGTCAGCGATTCGATCTTCCTGCCCCTCATGATCGACCGGCCGATGAGCTTCCTCGCCAAGAGCGACTACTTCACCGGCACGGGACTCAAAGGCTGGGCGACGCGGATGTTCATGAAGGCGACGGGCCAGATTCCCGTCGATCGCACCGGAGGCAAGGCGTCGGAGGCATCGCTGAACACCGGACTGCAGGTGCTCGGTCGGGGCGACCTGCTGGGCATCTACCCGGAGGGCACCCGCAGCCCGGACGGCAAGCTCTACCGCGGACGCACCGGGCTCGCGCGCATGGCGCTGGAAGCACGGGTGCCGGTCATCCCCGTCGTCATGGTCGACACCGACGCCGTCATGCCGATCGGCCGCACCATCCCGCGCGTCGGCCGGGTGGGCATGGTGATCGGAGAACCGCTCGACTTCTCACGATTCCAGGGCATGGAATCCGATCGGTACGTCCTGCGCTCCGTCACCGATGAGATCATGGTGGCGCTGCAGCGGCTGGGGGAGCAGCAGTACGACGACGTCTACGCGTCCACGGTGAAGGAGCGCGCAGCGCGCGCGTGAGCCGTCGTCATGCGGCATCCGCGCCGTCCGGGTCGCCACTAGACTGAGCGGATGCCCACCCTGCACGCCGATCTCGATCACTGGCGCACGCTCCCGATCAAGCAGCAGCCCTCTTGGACCGACCTGGATGCCGTCGCCGCGGTGTCGGCGGAGCTGGCCACACTGCCGCCGCTGGTCTTCGCCGGCGAGGTCGACAACCTCCGCGACCGCCTCGCGCGCGCGGCATCCGGCCAGGCGTTCCTTCTGCAGGGCGGTGACTGCGCCGAGACCTTCGCCGGCGCGACCGCGGAGCAGATCCGCAACCGCATCAAGACGGTGCTGCAGATGGCCGTCGTTCTGACCTACGGTGCCTCGATGCCCGTCGTGAAGATGGGGCGGATGGCCGGCCAGTTCGCCAAGCCCCGCTCGAGCGACACGGAGACCCGTGGCGACGTCACCCTGCCCGCGTACCGGGGCGACATCGTGAACGGCTACGACTTCACCGAAGCCTCCCGCACCGCAGACCCGCAGCGCCTGCTGAAGGGGTACCACACGGCGGCATCGACCATCAACCTCATCCGCGCGTTCACGCAGGGCGGATTCGCCGACCTTCGTGAGGTGCACAGCTGGAACAAGGGCTTCGCGCAGAACCCGGCCAACCAGCAGTACGAGCGTCTCGCAACCGAGATCGACCGAGCGATCAAGTTCATGGAGGCGGCGGGCGCCGACTTCGACGAGCTGCGCCGCGTCGAGTTCTACACGGGGCACGAGGGTCTGCTGATGGACTACGAGCGCCCCATGACCCGCATCGACTCGCGCACCAGCACGCCGTACAACACCTCGGCGCACTTCCTGTGGATCGGTGAGCGCACGCGCGAGCTGGACGGCGCCCACGTCGACTACTTCTCGAAGATCCGCAACCCCATCGGCGTGAAGCTCGGCCCGTCGACGTCACCGCAGACGGCGCTCGAGCTCATCGACAAGCTCGATCCCGAGCGCGAGCCGGGCCGGCTGACCTTCATCACGCGCATGGGTGCCGGCAAGATCCGCGATGCCCTTCCGCCGCTGCTCGAGGCCGTCCGCGATTCCGGTGCGACACCGCTGTGGGTCACCGACCCCATGCACGGCAACGGCATCACGACCCCGACCGGCTACAAGACGCGTCGCTTCGACGATGTCGTCGACGAGGTGCGCGGCTTCTTTGAGGCACACCGTGCGGTCGGAACGTTCCCGGGCGGCATCCACGTCGAGCTCACGGGTGACGACGTCACCGAGTGCCTCGGCGGGTCGGAGCACATCGACGAGGCCACTCTCGCGACGCGCTACGAGAGCCTGTGCGACCCGCGCCTGAACCACATGCAGAGCCTCGAGCTCGCCTTCCTCGTCGCCGAGGAGCTCGAGAAGCGCTGATCCGCGCCCGCGCGGCGTGCGCGTCCGGCTCAGCCGGTGGAGCGGACCGTGATCTTGGTCCCGGGGAGCTGCATGGTGCCGGCGGCGGGGCTCGTGCTCGACACGGTAAAGATTCCCCAGACGATCTCGGGGAGGGCGGTGCCCGGTTCGAATCCCGCCTGCTTCAGCTGGTCCATGGCCTGCGCGACCGTCTTGCCGGTGACGTCGGGGACGGCGATCGGCTGCGGTCCCTTCGAGACGACCAGGGTGACGGTGTCGCCCGGTCGGAACGGCGCGCCGCCGTCCTTGTCCGCGATCCGGATCACACGGCCCTCGGCGACCTCGTCGTCGTAGGCCTGCGTCGTCGTCGCGCCCAGCCCCACGGCCTTCAGCGCCGACGTGGCGGCGTCGACCGTTTGGCCCGAGACGTCGGGCACCGGCCCCGCAGAGGTCTCGAAAGCGACGCTCGAGCCCTCCAGTGCCGTGCAGCCCTTCGAGCAGTCCACCGCGGCGCCGCCGCCGGGCGGGGTGATCGATGCGCTCACCACGGTGCCTGCGGCGGAATCGGTGAAGATCTGGGTCGGATCTCCCGACGGGGTGATGTAGAAGGTGCCGAGCGCGGCGGTGGCCGCATCCACGCTCTGTCCCGCCAGGGCGGGGATGTCGTGGGATGCCGGGCCCAGCGAGACCACGACGATCACGGCGCTGTTCTTGTCGACGCGGGAGCCGGCGCCGGGGTCGGTGCGGATGACGAGATCGACGGGCACGTCGCGGCTGTGATCCTGCGCCGGCGTTGCGGTCAGCCCCTCAGCAGCGAGGGTGGCCGTCGCGGCGTCCAGAGTGCTCCCCGCCACGTCGGGAACGCCGACCTGCGAACCGGGTCCGGATCCGAACCACCAACCCGTGCCGCCCGCGAGCACGGCGAGCAGCAGCACGAGCACGACCAGCCATCCGCCGCGTCGCGCTCGGCGGCGGCTGCGCAGTCGCAGTCGCGTGGAGTTGTCCACCGTCTCGGTGACCGTCGGGGCCGTGAAGGTCCCCGGCATCACCTTGGTGAGCTCGCCCGAGTCGACTCCGTCATCGACCGCGACCACGCCGGCGGTCGGCGTTCGGACCACGTGAGGGTAGACGCCGAGTTCCTTCTCGATCTCGCGCAGGCGGTCGAGCATCGCGCGCGCGTCGACCGGACGTTCGTCGGGATTGCGCTCGGTCGCCCACATCACGAGTTCGTCGAACTGCTCCGGGACGCCGGGGTTGCGCGCGCTCGGGCGCGGGACGGAGTCGGTCGCGTGCTGATAGGCGATCTGCATCGGCTGCTCGCCCTTATAGGGCTGCTCGCCGACGAGCATCTCGTAGAGCATGATGCCGAGGGCGTAGATGTCACTGCGGGCGTCGGCGGTTCCGCGGGTGACGAGCTCGGGCGCGAGGTAGGCGATCGTTCCCAGGAGCATCTGTCCGGTGGCCGTGTTCGCATTGGTCGCGCGCGCGAGGCCGAAGTCGCCGATCTTGATCCGCCCGTCCTCGGCGAGCAGGACGTTCTCGGGCTTCACGTCGCGGTGGACGATGCCCGCGCGGTGCGCGACCGCGAGGCCGGACAGGACGGCATCCATGATCGTGATCGTCTGAGGGATGCTGAGGCGCTTCTGCTCTCGCAACAGCTCGCGCATGGTGATGCCGGGAAGGTACTCCATCACCAGGTACGCCATCTCGCCGTCCTGGCCCTGGTCGAAGACGTTGACCACATGGGGATCGGCGAGACGGGCCGCCGCCCGCGCCTCCTGGATGAAACGGCTCTGGAAGACCGTGTCATCGGAGAGATGGCTGTGCATCACCTTCAGGGCGACGCGGCGCTCGAGGCGCAGATCAGTCGCGACGTACACCGTCGCCATCCCCCCGCGAGCGATGCGAGCCCGGACGCGGTACCGTCCGTCGACCAGACGGCCGATCAGCGGGTCGGTCTGCTGGCTCGTGCTCACCCTGTGATTCTAGGGAGCCGGAACGCTCCGGTCCGGGAGCGGCTCACCCCTCACGGCATGTGCGCAGGCAAAGCCGCGGCGCGCGGGCGCTCAGCCGAGTGCCGCGAGCCACGCGTAGGCGGTCTGCTCCCACGGCCCGTAGCGCTCCGGATACGCCGAGACCTGCACGGCCTGGGCGGCGGCGCCGAAGTCCATCGACTCCCACCCGGGCACATCCAGCAGTCCGCGTGTGATGAGACCGTCGGGGCCCGAAACCCCTTCGAAGAACGCGGTGGTCGAGAGCACGGGGTCGCGCACCTGGTCGGGACTTCCCCATCCGGTGCTGGGTCGCTGCTGGAAGAGCCCCAGCGAGTCACGGTCGCCCCAGTCGACGTTGCGGATCCACGACTCGACCATCGCCGTGGCCAGAGCGATCGCGATGCCGCGGTCGGGGACGCCCAGTTCGCGCCCGACCCGGATGATCGTCCGCGCGTTCTCGATCTGCTCCGCATCGAGATCGGTGGCCGGCGCCGCCGTGGGCACGGGCGTCTCGACCGCGGCGGGGGTCGCTCGGAGCACGGCATCCGCGCCGGGGATCGTGAGCGTCTGTCCGGGGTAGATGATGGCGTCCCGTCCCAGCCCGTTGGCCTGCAGGAGCGCGTCGAGGCTCACGCCGTGCGCGTCGGCGATGGCCCAGAGGGTGTCGCCCGCGCTCACTCCGTATGCCGCCGGCGTGAAGGCCGCGGTCGCCGCCGGCGCGGAAGACTCTGCGGTGCGCGCGCCGCCGCCGGGAAGAACCAGCACCTGACCGGGGTGGATCAGCGTGCTGGCCTCGAGGCCGTTCGCCGCCCGCAGGGCGGACAGCTCGATTCCGACCCGTCGGGAGATATCCCACAGCGTTTCGCCGCTCTCCACGGTGTAGGTAGCCGGTGCGGCCGCCTGCCGGGCGGTAGTGAGGGGCGTCGGCGCGTCGATGCGCGTCTGATCGCGGGTCGTCGGGCGCGGATCGGCTGTCGCCGCCGAGGCGGGGGAGACGCTCAGCGTCAACGCCAGTGTGCCGATCGTGCCGATCACGCCGGTCGTGGCGACGCGCGCGGTGCCCGGGCGGGGGTCGAGTCGTGACAACGTTCTTCTCCTTCTGCGCACCCGATTCGTACCGTCGCCACCGTGTCATGGAAGTAAATTCATGTCAACGGGTGCTATAAGAAGTGACTGCTGTGACAGAAGTGAGAATCGTGTCGATGGCGATGAACGCACCAATGGTGCGCTCGCGAGATGCGATAGTGGAAGGGTGACCGACGACATCGTCCCCGCGTCCACCCGCTGGCTCACTCTCCCCGACCTGGTCGAGGTTCTCGACGAACCGCTCGGCCGCGTGCGTCGACTGCTCGACGACAAGCACCTGATCGGCTCGCGCCGCGGCGGCGCGTTCGCGGTGCCGGAGATCTTCATCGTCGACGGGCACCCGCTCTCGTCGCTGCGCGGCACGATCATCGTGCTGCAGGATGCCGGGTTCACCGACGACGAGGCCATCGACTGGCTGCTGAGCGAGGAGGACTCCATCGGCCAGGCGCCGATCTCGGCACTCCGGCAGGGGCGCAAGAGCGAGGTCCGCCGCGTCGCGCAGACGCTCGCTTGACGCTGACGCGTCTCACGCCGTGCGGCTGATCGATGCCTCCGCGAGTTCGCGCAGCTCGTCCACCGCTGACGGAGACAGTCGGGCATCGTGCAGCGCCCGCTCCGCTTCGGCGGCGTAAGCGCTGATCGCGGATTCGACCCGCTGCAGCGCATCGGTGGCGACGATGGTCTCCTGGATCTGAGCGATCTGCTCCGCCGTGAGTGCGGAGTCGCCGATGAGTTTGTCGAGCGCGGCACGCGCGTCGCCGGTCAGTCCCTCTCGGGTGTAGGCGACGAGGAGCGTGCGCTTGCCCTCACGCAGATCGTCACCCGACGGCTTCCCGGTGACAGCACTGTCGCCGAACACGCCGAGCACATCGTCGCGTAGCTGGAACGCGAGTCCCAGCGGGTGTCCGAAGGCGGCCAGAGCCGCCGACTGGGCGGCGTCGGCGCCGGCGAGCGCCGCGCCCAGGAGGAGGGGATGCTGGATGCTGTAGCGCGCGGACTTCAGCGAGGCGACGCGGAGGGCGCGCTCGGCATGTTCCTCGTCGGGAGCCGTCGTGAACGCCGCCTCCTCGGCGATGTCCAAGAACTGCCCGACGGTGACCTCACGGCGCATGAGCGCGTAGACCTCCCGCGCGGATGCCGCGTGTGACGCGTGCGCGAGTCCCTGCTCGAGCAGATCGTCGCTCCAGGCGACGAGGAGGTCGCCGAGCAGGATCGCGGCGGACCGCCCGAACGCCGAGCCGTCGCCCGCCCAACCGGACTCCGCGTGCGCCGCCTCCAGCGCACGGTGCGCGGCGGGTTGTCCGCGCCGGGTGTCTGAGTTGTCGATGATGTCGTCGTGCACGAGCGCGGCGGCGTGGAACACCTCGAGCGCGGCGGCGGCATCGAGCACGGCGTCCGGGATCTCCTTCGCGTCCCCGCCGGCGTTCGCGACCGCGCGCCAGCCTGTGACGCAGAAGCGTGCCCGCAGTCGTTTTCCGCCGGACAGGGTGTGGGTCGCGGCATCCAGGAACACCTGCGCCTCCGGGCCGGCGGCGGCCC